>JALQUZ010000033.1 GCA_023263695.1 Ilumatobacteraceae bacterium | reverse complement strand
GTCTTTGTTTTCTCAGCATGGTCGATCAAAGCTGTCGGAGTTGCAGCTGAAGAGGTTATCAAAGAAGTAAGAAGACAATTCAAGGAACACCCTGGAATTCTCACCTACGAGGATAAGCCTGACTACAAGCAATGTGTTTCTATTGTCAACGCTGCTGGTCTCAAGCAAATGATTGGGCCTGGTTTACTGTCAGTAATTTCCCCGATCGCTGTGGGAGTGATTTTCAGGATCGTTGGCTCGTTTAGGGACAGGCCACTCTTGGGAGCAGAAGCACTTGCTGGCTTCCTGATGTTCTCTACTTCCACAGGAATCCTCATGGCTCTGTTCTTCAACAACGGCGGCGGTGCTTGGGACAACGCCAAGAAGTACATCGAAGACGGTCACCACGGTGGCAAGGGTTCCGATGCACACAAGGCAGCTGTTATTGGTGACACCGTTGGCGACCCATTCAAGGACACTGCTGGTCCAGCACTCAACCCGCTCATCAAGGTGATGAACTTGGTTGCACTGCTCACACTTCCAGCAATCATTAAATACCAAGAAAACGATGGAGTTCGCTTTGCAATCGCAGGCGTCTCACTTGCAATCTTGATTGTTGCAATCTCCTTCTCGCGTCGCAAGACCGCGAGCATGGTTGCGGCGTAAGTAACTAGGCGTTCCACATCGGCGCTGAGATGTCGTCACTTCGATATCTCAGCGCCGAATGGATCTCGGCCATGTCGGCCGGTGTGAGCGCAGACTCCACACTTTCGACACTTGCTTCTCAGCACACCGTTGGACTTACTCAAATCGTCACGGGAACTCCATTTGGAGATGTCACCTACCACTTGCAAGTTCGAGATGGTTCCGTCACTTTTGCATCTGGTGCAGCGCCTCAAGAAGATGTTCGATTTACCGAGACGTATGAAACTGCAGTAGGAATTGCTACCGAACAAATCAATGCTCAGGAAGCATTCATTAAAGGATTGATTGTGTTTACCGGCGATCACCAAAAACTTATTGATGCAGGCGACGTGTTCGCTGCTCTCAACCCAATTTTCGACGCAGTACGTGCGTCAACTGTATTTAACTAAGCGCGTAGCTCGTCATGCTGAGCGAGCCAAGCTCGCAGCCACTGACCAATACTTCAATCGACTTCCCCGAAACTTCCGCAATGCCAGCAATATAGGCAATGGGAAGAAAATGTTCTGCTGTTGGCACGGCCTTGCGCGCATGTGGGTGATCCAGCAACGAAACAATGTCGGTTGGGTTTGCGCCCGTAAGAATTTGTCGCGCTTGCGCATCAAACTCTTCAGCCCACACAGCACCCTTACCAACTAAACCCCAATCGATGATTCCCAGGTTGTGCACGATGTTGCCGCTGCCCACCACCATGATGTCTTCAGCCAGTAATGGCGCCAATAAACGACCAATCTCAACATGATCAAGTGCTGGCAATTGTGCATTAATTGACAACTGCACCACGGGAACATCAGCGTCTGGATACACATGGCAGAGCACCGACCATGTTCCGTGATCGATGCCCCAGTTTGATTGGTCCATAACTACTTTGTGTTGCGGCAACAAATCGGCAACACGCTGTGCAACGTCAGGACTTCCCACTACGGGGTATTCATATTGAAACAGCTCCTGCGGAAACCCACCGAAGTCATAAATCGTTCGTGGGTTTTGCATTGCAGTAACGGCAACCGCATTTACGTACCAGTGTGCCGAAACACATAACACAGCTTTTGGTTTCGGATGCGCAGCACCAAACGAAGTCCACGATTGCGTGTATCGATTGTGCTCTAGTGCATTCATTGGGCTTCCATGCCCGAGAAACGCAGCGGTCGAGGTCATACCCTGACGCTACTTATTTAAAGAACGGGTTCTCGCCAGTTGAGTGGTCGGTGAGGTCGCGAACCTTGGTGATTGTTGGCACTTTTGCCGACACCATTGACTGCACACCTTCAAGCATGGTTTGACGACTCATGGAGCATCCGTGACATCCACCACCCATGGTGAAGTACGCGGTTCCTTCTGTGTCGTGTCCGGCAAACGTGACGAACCCACCGTGCGCTGCAAGCATCGGATTTACTTCGGCAGTAACGATGGTCTCAATTTCTGCCGAAATTTCATCGTCGCGAACGAGACCTTCAATTTGCGGTGCCTTTGGCTTGTTTGGATTGCGAATAAGCAAGCCTTGTGTTTCAGAGTGATCAATGGTTGCACCTTGAAATGCATCGATATCTTTTGCTGGAATAATGATCTTCAAACCATCAATGGTTCGCACTTCATCGCTGAATGCAGCTTTGGTAAAAAAATCAAACGACAAGTCGTAACGGAAATCTTCGCCAGGTTCAGAAAGAATTTCAAGACGCAATCCAAGTTGCGCGCCTTCGGCTTCTGCGTCGCGAAGCTCGAGCAACTTCACATGTGCTTCTGGTGTGATCGACACGATGGTGTCGGTCTTGTCGATCTCCGAGGTAGTGCTAGTAAAGGGGCTCACAGAAAA
Organism: Ilumatobacteraceae bacterium; assembly: GCA_023263695.1. Lineage (GTDB taxonomy): Bacteria > Actinomycetota > Acidimicrobiia > Acidimicrobiales > Ilumatobacteraceae > UBA3006. Next base: position 12,182 of record JALQUZ010000033.1, on the reverse strand, counting down.
AAGGCTACCGTCATGAGGGTTAGGAGCGCCTAACTGTGGCATCCTTAACAGGTGAACGAAGGCAGCAAAAAGGCGATTTACGCGGCGTTTTCGGCCAACCTTGGTATCGCCTTCTCGAAGTTTGTTGGTGCCTTCATTACCGGTTCTGCAGGAATGCTTGCTGAAGCCGTTCACTCACTTGCCGACACCGGCAATCAGGCTCTACTGCTGCTTGGTGCAAAGCGATCTAAACGTCAGCCCACCGCACAGTTTCAATTTGGGTTTGGTGCGGAACGATACTTCTGGTCATTCGTCGTTGCTTTGGTGTTGTTCATGCTGGGTGGTGTATTTGCTTTGTATGAAGGGGTACACAAGTTTCGCCACCCACAGGAAACCAGCAGTTTCACTCTGGCATTCATCATCCTTGGGGTTGCGATAGCACTGGAGTCCATCTCGTTGCGCACAGCAATGAAGGAAGCCAGCAAGCTCAAGCCAGCAAAGGTTTCGTGGTTTCGCTACATCAAAACCACCAAGCAACCAGAATTACCTGTGGTGCTACTTGAAGACTTTGGCGCAGAGACCGGCCTTTTTCTTGCACTCGGTGGACTACTGCTCGCACGCTTCACAGGTGACCCTCGGTGGGATGCAGTCGGGTCTATCGCAATTGGAGTGTTGTTGATCGCTATCGCATTTGTATTGGCATCCGAAATGAAACACCTGCTTATTGGTGAGTCCGCTGATCCGGACTTACAGCAGAAATTTAGAAAGCAAATTGAGTTTGACCCGCGCATCAAAGAAATTATCCACATGGAAACACTGCACATTGGTCCTGACGATGTTCTGGTTGCAGCAAAGATTGATGTTGACCCAACTATTTCCATTCCTGAATTAGCGCGAGCAATTGATGAAGCCGAAGTTCGAGTTCGTTCGGTAACCCCATTCAACGTCATCATCCACATCGAACCCGATATCAAGCGCTGACTGCAATACCCCGATGACACCGCACCAATCAATTACTGCAATCGTTGTACTTGGAGGAAACCCTCCTACTCGCGCAATAAAGCAATACATTCCCGATCATCAGCTAGTGATTGCAGCAGACTCCGGACTCCATGGAGCAATTGACCTAGGACTCCGAGTGAATGTGGTGATTGGCGATATGGACTCGGTAGACAAAGCTGTACTTGCTGCAGTCGAAGCTAACGGCACCACCATTACCGAACTCCCACGCGATAAAGACTCAACCGATGCCGAACTTGCTCTGCTGAAAGCGGTAGAGCTAGGTGCGAACAAAATCGTGTTGATCACCAAAGGCGGTGGTCGCCTCGACCACGAGCTCGGTGTGTTTGCCGTGCTACAAAACCCCGGACTGCGAAAATGCACTATCGAAGCCATGTGGGATAACTCCATCCTGCACCTCATTCACGGCCCTGCATCAGTGACCATTGAGGGTAAACAGGGCTCAAACGTTGGACTTATTGCAGCCGGTGGCACCGCATCAGGGATCACCACGACTGGATTGAAATGGGCGCTCGCCAATGAGTCACTCGCCCCACATTCGTCGCGTGGAATAAGCAACCAACTCGTTGAGGAATCTGCAGTAATTTCATTGCAGGCAGGTTCGCTGTTTGTCGTTCAGTCAAGTGCCCTTAGCAACTGAAAGAAGTACCCCCATGAAAAAGTTTTCTGCAATTGCCTTGAGTGTGCTGTTATTTGCCGCATGTTCAGGAACATCTGACGGCGGTTCGTCTAGCTCGAATGGTCCCGTAACGCTGACGCTGCTCGCTCACGACTCATTCACTCCTAGCGAAGGAATCTTTGACGCGTTTACCGCAGCAACTGGAATCACGGTCAATGTTGTGCGGACTGGCGATGCTGGAGAACTCATCACAAAGGCTGCCCTCACAGCCGGCAACCCAGAGGGAGATGTGTTGTGGGGTGTAGACAACACGTTGCTCTCTCGCGCTCTCGACGCAGACATGTTTTTGCCATACGAAACCACAAATCTTTCGTCCATGAATGAATTAGTTGTAAAAAATATTCCTGGGCACGAGGTCACTCCTGTTGATACCGGTGATGTGTGCATTAACTACGACATTGCATGGTTTAAAAACAACAACATTGCTCCACCGATGACTCTTGATGCGCTCACCAGCAGCACCTATGCAAACTTGCTAGTTGTGCCAAGTGCAATTACTTCCTCACCTGGCCTTGCCTTCTTTCTTGCCACCGTTGCAGAATTCGGAGAGAACGGCTGGCACGACTATTGGAAAGCATTGCGTGAAAATGGAGTACTCGTCGTTGATGGCTGGACACAGGCATACAGCACAGAATTCTCTGGCTCTACCGGAAAAGGTGATCGCCCAATTGTGGTGAGCTACAGCAGTAGCCCTGCAGCAGAGGTGTTGTATTCGAACCCACCTACCGATGTCGCGCCAACTGGCGTTGCACCCCTTACCTGCTTTGGACAAATTGAATACGCTGGCGTTCTGCGCGGAACCAAGCACAAGGCTGAGGCGCAAATGCTGATTGACTACCTCACCGATATCGCCTTTCAAAGCGACCTGCCTCTCACGCAATTTGTCTTTCCCGTAAACGCAAACGCAGCGGTCCCGGAATCGTTTACCCGTTACATTTCGCGACCAGAAAGTCCACTCACCATTGGGTATGACGTGATTGCCAAAAACCGCGCCGCGTGGCTTGATGAGTGGTCAACCATCGTCTTTAAATAGACAGACCACATGATTGCCTCGCCGTACCCCACGAGCACGCGGTGGCTAATTCTTGCTCCGGCCTTGTTTTTACTGGTCTTCTTAGCTATTCCCACCGCCGTCGTCGTTGACCGTGGGGCGAGCGCAGATGCTTTTTCAACCATCATTTCCAGCTCTGGATTCAGACGAATCGCATGGTTCACCATGTGGCAAACCGTACTGAGCACAGTGCTTACTGTTGCCTGTGCACTTCCCGTGACATTTGTGCTTTCGCGCTTTTCTTTTAGGGGTAAACGACTGCTCCTTGCTCTCGTTACTGCGCCGTTCTTGTTGCCAACTGTTGTTGTGGGCACTGCGTTATTTGCATTACTTCCTAGCCAACTGCACTACACCGCATTTGCCATCATCGTTGCACATATTTTTTTCAATATGGCAGTCGTCGTACGTCTTGTAATGCCACGATGGTCCCAAATTGACCCGGAGCTTATTCACGCAGCGCACACGCTCGGTGCTTCTACTTTTCGCACATTTAGCACCATTACATTCCCACTGATTCGGCCGGCTCTCAGTTTTGCAAGTACTGCGGTTGCGTTGTTTTGTTTTACCTCGTTTGGTGCAGTTCGAATATTGGGTGGGCCTGCGTACTCAACACTTGAAACAGAAATTTATGTTCGCTCCGTTCAGCTTGGCGATTTGAATGGTGCTGTTGCAATTGGCATCATTCAAACCATTTTTCTCATAGGCGTGCTGTACGCCTGGACAAAGTTTGGTCGTCACCACACATCGCCTCTCACTGTCAACTTTCAATCATCACGGCCGACAGGATCCATGCAGATTGCCCTCGTTACTAGTATCGCCCTCATTACTGGAGTGCTCGCATTGCTTCCACTCGTTGCAGTTGCATGGAAGTCGGCTTCTGGTTGGTCGCACGTGTTGTCTCACGACACGGTGAATGCATTGTTAGTGAGCGCGAGATTTGCAATTGTTGCATCGCTCATTGCCACCATGTTGGGAACGATGATTGCCCTAGCAATTGCCTATAAGTCAACTTCGTCTCAGCTTCTTGAAACCATCACTTCGCTACCACTCATGATTTCTGCAGTCACGGTTGGTCTGGGAATGTTGATCACGTTTGACCACAGCCCAATTGAGTTTCGATCCACATGGTGGATCACGCCCATTGCGCATTCGCTGATTGCAATTCCACTGGTTATTCGCACCGTTTTACCGGTAGCCCAGGCAATTCCTCAAGATCTTCGTGATGCTGCAGCAACACTTGGCTCAAGTTTGAGAGACCAATGGATACGAATTGATTTGCCGTTATTGAGGAGATGCCTAGCAACTGCATTCGCACTTTCTGCTGCGGTATCGCTTGGCGAATTTGGTGCCACAAGTTTTCTCACTCGCCGCACGAGTGAAACCCTCCCCGTATCTATTGCTCGCCTGCTCTCTAGGCCTGGCGATACCCAGCATGCAGAAGCTTTTGCTCTCTCAACACTGTTTTTCGTGTTTAGCATTAGTGCCGTATACATCGCAGAAACTGCGCGCGCTACACGAACTAAAACTCACTAATGCTCAAGATCAACGACCTCACTATTCACTACGAAAACGAAGTGATTCTTGACGGCGTATGCCTGGAAGTCCCTACGGGAGAAGTGGTGTCACTCGTTGGTCCAAGTGGTGAAGGTAAGACCACCCTGCTTCGCGTTATCGCTGGAATTGAACGGGCCGAGTCGGGAACGGTAAGCGTAGATGGAACTGATGTCACCCACCTTCCAACCCACAAGCGCGGCATCGGTTTGGTCTTCCAGGACAATCAACTCTTCCCTCACCTATCGGTTAGTCAGAACATTGCATACGCATTGCATGGAATGAACAAGCACGAACAAATTCAACGCGTAAACGAATTACTTGACCTCGTTGGTTTGGATGGTTTGGCAGATCGAAATGTCACCGTAATTTCTGGTGGCGAAGCAAAGCGTGTTGCCGTTGCACGATCGCTGGCCGCAAACCCAAAGGTATTGCTCCTCGACGAACCACTCAGCGGTCTTGACGGTGAATTGCACGATCGCTTGTTACGCGACCTTTCCACCTTGCTTGCCGAACGCAACACCACCGTTGTGCATGTGACCCACGATCGCAATGAAGCTAGTCAGTTTGCGGACCGCATTGTTGATATTCGTTCACTGCATCGACCAAGCAGAGTTGCGCAAATCTCTACCGAAGATCTCCTTCCTTTGCGCATGTCAGTACTTCGAGATGGAACACCATCTCAAGACCCTCGGTACAAACAAGATGAATACCCTGGTTGCATTCATTTAGGTATCTATGAAAACCATGAACTCATTGCCTGTTCGTCGTGGATTCCCCAAGAGTGGCCGTTGGACGAACGCCTTCCGGCAGTACAGCTAAAGGGAATGGCTGTGGCCAAGCACCTTCAAGGAACTGGAATTGGCGCAGAACTACTGAGTGCAGGAATAAAGCGAGCCGAAGAAGCTGGTGCGCACTACATCTGGGCGAGAGCCCGCGACAGCGCACTCAAGTTCTATACGCAAAATGGTTTTAACGTTTTTGGTGATCAATTTATTGACGATGCAACTGGTATGGGTCACCACTTGGTGATGAAAGTAACTACTCGCCAACCTTGACATCTGTAGTGAACAACACCGTGCGCGAAGGATCTGGCTTCACCAGAAACTCGATATGCCATGTGCCTGTGAACGCAAAATTCACAACCGCTGTGTAGTGGTTTGGTCCTGTTCGCTGCAGTTCTATTGGCCCATTTGGAATGTTCTTGCTTGGCAAGGACATGCGTGCAGTCACCGATGTCATTTGAGCAAATGATCCCTCAAGAGAACCCATATTGAGATGGATCTCTGATGCACCAATTCGAGCAGGGGTAATGGTGATGTCGGCGATGAGCCCGGATTGCTTCAGCGAAAACTGAACAGGAGCATTGGAGATTTGCACGCGCGGAGGAATTGCAACCAGCAAGGCCGTAATTGCCACCACTATTAATGCAATGAGCGACTCCACCACAATTGACTGATGCAATTTGGCTGGTCCACTTTTGCGCAACGTTGCTCGCGAAAGAGCACCAATTGCAACAAGTACAAGCACTAATCCAACTTTGACTATGAGTTTCTGCCCATATTCGAGAACGATCAGATTATGCGGACCACCCATTAGCAGCATGGATTGAACAACACCAGTAACTGCAATAACCGCAACCGAATAACCAGCAACTCGCGAAAACCACAACATGGATTGTGTTGACCGCAACCAGAACTTGCGATCAATCGTGATGAGAAACAATGCACCGATCCACAATGAAACGGCAAGAATATGCAACACATCGAAAGAAAAACTCAGTGCAACAGGAGATTGCCCACTTGGATGACCAACCGCCGAAAGTGTTGCTGCGACAAAAACCGATGTAACTATCGCGCTAAGCCTCCAGACTCGTTTGTTGCAGAATTCCATTTTCATCAGCAATAACGAGAAGCCTAAAAGCAAAGAAATTCTGAGCAGAGTTGCTTGACCATACGTCGTGCTCATGGTGTCGCCAAGTAATGAAAGGTCTGTGAAGTTATAGACCTTTACGCCAGAAGCATGCGGGCCGTAGGCAAAGAGTGCCTCAATGCTTGCCACAATTGCGAATGTCCACGCGCCCCACAAACTCATTCGGGTGCGAATAGACGGTGGCTTTTTTGCGGCAAACATCACAAGGCCAACGCCACCTATGAGTGCCATCACGCCAGCAAACATCACAAATCGAATAATGTTAAAGAGGTTGTTTAATCCGTGTTTATGACCTTCATCTCCGGTCAAAATGCTTGTCACATCGGACAAACTTGTTCCTACCGAAAATGCAAACGACCCTTGAACAGGGTGTGAGTCAGCAGAAGTGACACGCCACACCACCACCCACGTGCCATCTCCAAGCTTGTCGATATTTGCACGAACCGTGGTGTGATCGTTTGTATCTCGGGTTGGTCGTGCTTCGAACACTTCTTTTCCGTCTTGGTCCAAAATTTTGAGTCGTGCGAACACCACGCCTACAGACTCGTCAAAATGCAGAACCACTTCGGTGGGAGACGAAGCCAACCACGAGCTTGGCTTTGGGTCACTTCCTTCCAATCCGGCATGTGCGCTTGCCGAACCCGCAGGCATCAAGACCGAGAAACAGACTGCAAACAGCGCGATAAGCCGTACTCCTCTTGCGCGCCAGTTCACATGGAAATACTAGTAACTGGGTGGCCTTGGCAGACCCTCAACTTCGGTTCTACCCAAAAACCAAGCAAGACGTTCATTAGGTGAAAGTTGCAATGCAATTTTCGGCACAGGAGTTAACCCCATTGGCTTGCTTGCTCGCCACATCATGACTTGTCTGTCAAGTTCGTAGCGAACGTAAGTGGAATTCCAATTTGCGAACGTGAATGCAAGTGCCAAGTCTGCGTGATGCACTTCAACTTCACGCCAGCGTAAAAACACAATGTCGCTCATAGCAATTGATGCGCCTGCACTGTTTATTCCGTGCCCCTGCCAACCTTCACTATTCGTCGCAGCCCATTGGCCTTCAAGTGCATAAATGCTTTTGCGTACACTCGCTACGAGTTCTTCAGCGGAATCTGCTGCGTGCGCTTCAATTCCCTGTTTACGCGCCTTTGCTCCGCCAACGTATTGCTCACCTACTTCTCCACGTGCTGCACACTGCAACACATGCACATGGCTTTCAGCGTTGCGAGCCAAGTGTGAAAGCACATGACCGCGAGTCCAACCTGGAAGCGCAGAAGGCTCACGGCACTGCTCATCGGTAAGTGATTCAAGCGACTGCAACAGCTTCTGGTGCGACTCCGCACAACCCGCAACATGAATATTGAGCGTGCGGCCAAAATCGTCCATCAACGACAAAGGTAGCGGTTTGGTTAGCGGGTGCTGGTGCGCTGAGGAATTACGACGACGGTGCCATCTTCTTCATGATGCACGCGCGCAGACACTCCATAAAACTCGGAGAGAATGTTTGGCTTTAATACTTCTCTTGCCGAGCCTTCTGCCACCCGAGCGCCTTGATGCATCAGCACCAATCGGTCGGCATACATGCCAGCCAAAGTGAGGTCGTGCATCGCGGAAACCACGGTGAGACCTTGTTCGCGACGCAACTTGTCGACTAGTTCAAGCGCTTGTTGCTGGTGACCAATATCGAGCGCGCTCGTTGGTTCATCGAGCAACAGCACTGGAGCTTCCTGAGCCAATGCCCGAGCAATCACCAAGCGTTGCAATTCACCACCCGACAACGTGCCTAACCTTCGCTGCGCAAACTCAATTAAATCGAGTCGCTCTAATACGCCGTGAATTATTTCGCGATCTTGCTTTGTTTCCGATGAGAAATGCCCCACATACGGATTGCGACCCAACAACACATAGTCATGAACGTTCATGTCGTGAGGAATGAGTGGCGACTGAGGAACGTATGCAATGTGTTGTGCGCGCCAACGCGCAGATGTTGCAGGGATTTCCGTTTGATCGATTGCAATAGACCCTGTATACGAAACAAGCCCAGCAGCCGCGCGCAATACCGACGACTTCCCCGCTCCGTTTGGCCCAATGAGACACAGCCATTCACCTGAGTGCAACAAGTCGTTAAAACTCTGCACTGCTTCTGTGCCGTTGTACGACACACGAACGTCACAGAAACCAAGCGCGGTCATTTCGAACTATTCCTCGTTCGCAGAAGGAACAAAAAGAACGGTGCACCAAAGAATGCGGTGACGACACCAATGGGTGTTTCGGCTGGGTTTGCCAACACCCTGCTTGGAATGTCGGCGAATACCAAAAATGCAGCGCCGAGCAAAACGCTGAGTGGAAGCACCACGCGATAACTGGCACCGGCAAGCAAGCGAACTGCGTGCGGAACGATAATGCCAACGAAACCGATAAGGCCACTGACGGCAACAACTGCAGAAGTACCGAGCGTTGCAGCAAGAACAACAATGAGTCGCACGCGGCGCACGTTCGTACCCAAAGCACTCGCTTCGTCATCGCCAACGCGAAGCAGGTCAAGCAATCGACGATGCATCAGCAGCACACCCGTGCTCAGCACTACGTATGGAAGTATCAAGCGCACATCGCCCCACGTTGCGCTAGACAAGCGACCAAGAATCCATGAATACACCTGGCGCACCACGTCGGTATTGCGCTGCAAAATAAATGCCTGAATCGATGTGGCTAGCGACGTAACCGCAACGCCAGCCAAAATGAGCGTGGTGCTGGATTGCGTTGTTCCAAACGCGGTGCCCACCACATACGTAACCAGCACCGCCACTAATGCACCAATAAAAGCCGCCAGAGGAAGCGGGTCAATAATCCAATTTTCCGTGGCCCCCCGTTGAAACGCAAACACCAAGGTGGCACCCAGTCCCGCACCAGCGGCCACTCCTAATAAATACGGATCAACAAGGGGGTTTCGGAAAACACCCTGATAACTCGCTCCCGAAACCGAAAGCATTGAGCCAACAATGGCTGCAAGCACAACTCGAGGAGTGCGAATGAGCCAAACAATATTCCAGTCCGCTTTCGATACACCGCTGTTCACATGAATAAACGGCAATCGATTAGCGAACTCAAGTGGGATTCTCCACCACGTTGGACCCGCAGGCCCAATCATCGTTCCCACGATCATCGCGACAAACAGCAACGCTCCTGCAAGTGCAAACCAGTAACGGTTATGGCTTGCACTGGTGGAAGTTGATGAAGTCATAATGAAAGTGGGACCGAAATTTCTTGTGGTCTACGAATTCGCAGCTACAACTGCATCACGAATGGACGTGATGAGGTCGAGCACGCGTGGTCCCCAACGAGACGAAATGTCGTCATCGAGCAATACCACATGGTTCGCGGTAACGGCCTTTAATCCGCCCCAACCGTCACGTGCTGCCACCGTTGTTGCATCTTGCGCGCAGCACTTCGTGTCTGCAAGGAAAATGAAGTCTGGGTTAGAGGAAACAATGACTTCGGCCGAAAGCTGTGGGTAGTCGTTTCCTGCTTCAACGTTGTCGGCAATGTTACGCATGCCGAACAAATTGAAAATTTGACCGATAAAGGTATTTGACGTCACCGAATAGTAGGTGTTGTCAAGTTCGTAGTAGTACGACAACGGTGGGTTCGAGAACTTCACCGAAGCAACAGCGTCTTCAATGCTGGTCTGCAAGGTCTTTGACACGTCAAGTGCAGCTTGACTGTGTCCGGTGAGAACACCGAGTTGTTCGATTTGCTCGTAAACATTTTCCAAACTCGTTGCTGCTCCAGCAACAAATACTGGAATGTTCAAGGTTTTCAGTTGTTCCACCAAACTTCCTGGGTCATATGAAATGACAACCAAGTCTGGTGAATAACCGCTGATTGCCTCAATGTTTGGTTCGAAACCCGACAACTTGGTACCGAGTGCTACAGCCTCTGCAGGAAAGTTTGAATATTCATCTACTGCAACAACCTGTGCACCTGCGCCGATGGCATACAACATTTCCGTTGCCGATGGCGACAGCGAAATGATGTGAGTTGGTTGCGCATCAAGTGTGAGATCGCCAACTGTTACGGGATACACATCGGCAGTGACTGCTGCAGTATCGGTGGTACTTGTTGAGGATCCGCCACAACCTGCCAGAACAGCAGTGAGGGAAAGAAAAAGACCGGCAATGCCGGCCTTGGTGAACTTGTTCATATGGTCTCCTTGCTCTTCTTGCGAGAGCGGTTGATGTAGCTACGCATTAGGCGACCGGACTGACGAACACTCTTTCTGTTGAAAGCGTTCGCATTACCGTTGCGGGACAGTGCCGGAATCTCACCGGACTTCGCTGAATGTTTTGCCCTTCGGCTATTACCGAAGTGGGGTTACCTTAGCGCAGATGCGCGGTTGTCATGCAAATAACGCGGCGAGGCGTTCCATGCCTTCAACCAAATCGGCATCTCCAAGCGCAAAACTAAAGCGGGCGTAGCCGGGTGCGCCAAAAGCTTCACCGGGAACAAAGGCAACCTTGGCCACGTCAAGCACCAAGTCGGCAAGTTCCATACTGTTCGTTGCTTTCTTGCCACCTATGTCGCGACCAAGCAGGCCACGCACATTTGGGAAGCAATAGAACGCACCTTGTGGCTCCATGCACGTTACGCCAGGAATTGCCGTGAGCATGTTGTGCATCAGCGTTCCACGTCGTTCAAAACTTTCGCGCATCATGGCAACAGCAGACAGGTCTCCACTCACCGCTTCAAGCGCCGCAATTTGTGCAACGTTGGATACGTTCGATGTGGTGTGCGATTGAAAGTTGATGGCGGCCTTCATCACATCTTTTGGACCAATCATCCAGCCCACTCGCCAACCCGTCATTGCGTATGTTTTTGCAACGCCGTTTACGATGACGCACTTGTCGGCTAATTCGGGAACCAAAGTTGGCATGCTCGAAAACTTGTGTTTGCCATAGGTGAGGTGTTCGTAAATTTCATCGGTGACTACCCAAATGCCGTGCTGCACTGCCCACTTGCCAATGGCAATAGTTTCCTCTGGCGAATACACCGCACCACTTGGGTTGTCTGGTGAAACAAACAACAACACTTTCGTGCGTGGTGTGCGAACTTTTTCTAACTGCTCGACAGTTACTTTGAATTCGGTTTCTTCCGTGGTGTCCACCACTACGGAAACTCCACCAGCCAATGAAATTGCTTCTGGATACGTTGTCCAATACGGAGCCGGAACAATGACTTCATCGCCCGGATCGCACAGTGCTGCGAAAGCCACGAACACCGCATGCTTGCCACCGTTGGTGACCAACACTTGCGATGCATCGACCGAAAATCCGCTATCGCGTTTTGTTTTTACGGCAATTGCTTCGCGCAGTTCTGGCAAACCAGCAGCTGGTGTGTACCGGTGAAACTTTGGGTCACGCGCCGCACGAACTGCGGCTTCAACAATGCGCTCAGGCGTAGGAAAGTCGGGCTCGCCTGCACCAAACCCAATGACGTTTTCGCCCTTTGCCTTCAGTGCTTTAGCCTTCGCGTCCACTGCAAGAGTGGCCGATTCGGCAATGGCTGCGAGGCGCGCAGAAACACGGTTCTGGGGGTTTTGATGCGTAGTCACGTCTGCCATGCTTACACAGTGGAGTTGGCCGAAGCGAAAACAATCCTGGTTCAGGCATGAACGTCGATGACGTTTTAGACGCCGACTGGGAGGCCGTAGGAACGCTGCGCAACCCTGTTTTGGTAGTTGCTCTGCGCGGCTGGTTTGACGTGTGTGGCGTGGCTACGGGCGCCCTCGAGTGGGCTATCCAGGACCGCGCGGTCACGGTGGTGGCCTCGGTTGACCCCGACCCATTTTTCGATTTCACTCAGGAACGACCCGAAACCTTTATTGATGAAGATGGCGAGCGACTCATTCGCTGGCCCGAAAATGACTTCCTTATTGCGCGCTTCCCCGAAGGTTCTCGCGACCTGGTCATCTTGTCT
>JALQUZ010000032.1 GCA_023263695.1 Ilumatobacteraceae bacterium | reverse complement strand
GTTGAAGTTGGTCGCAAGTCGGTTGTGCACGAAATAGTGCACGGCGTGAAGTTACAGGTGTCAATGGCGTCGTTCTTTCAGGCGTCGCAAACTGCCGCAGAAATGTTGGTGTCCGAAGTAAACGAAGCTGCTGGTGAAACCGCATTGTCGGGTGGATTCGGAATGGTTGTCGATGCTTATGGTGGCGGCGGATTGTTTAGCGCAACCTTGCTCGACAACACCACGAAGACCACGCTCATCGAGTCGAATCCTTCGGCATGCTCTGATGCTCGGCGCAACTTGTTTGACTACAACGTGAAGGTTGACCAAATTTCAGTAGAGCAGTGGAGCCCACAGCCTGCAGGTTTGGTTATTGCCGACCCAGCACGCAACGGCCTTGGTGCAGTTGGCGTTGAAACGCTGAAACTGACAGAAGCACGCCGAGTGGTGTTGGTTAGTTGCGACGCCGTTGCTGGCGCGCGAGACATACGACTATTAACTGACGCGGGTTATACCTGCGAAGGCGTGACCGTGTTGGATCTTTTCCCCAACACACCTCACGTAGAAATGGTCAGTGCGTTCTCTCGTAACGCATAATTAACCCATGGCAACCAGCTATTTGGTGTTTGACGGCGAATGTGGATTCTGCCGTAAATGGGTGCGCCACATGACCACCTGGTTCTCAAAGCATCCAACGCCAGTTGCGTATCAGTCTGTTGATCTGTTTGCGCTTGGACTTACTGCCGATCAGTGCAAAGAAGCCGTGCAGTACGTAAGTGAGCGCGGTGAAATTTCGAGTGGTTCCGACGCCGCTGCGCGTGTGCTCATTCATGCAGGTTTTCCATATTTGCTTGCCGGCTGGGTGATGTTGGTTCCAGGCATTCGTAATATTGCGCAATACGCATATAGGTGGGTAGCGAACAATCGTTACCGCTTTTCTGGAGACCCGTTGTAGTTATGTTCGCGTTGTATGCAAATACCATTGCAACTGCGGTGATGGTTGGTGTTATTTGGTTTGTGCAAATTGTGCACTACCCGTTGCTCGCACAATTTGGAAGTACGCAATCGGTTGCCGTTGCAGAACAACATCAACAACGAACAAGTTATGTAGTTGGTTTACCAATGCTTGTTGAAGGTGTAAGCACGTTGTGGTTGCTTGCGCGTAGGCCGGATGGGGTAGAGGTGTTGTTGCCGTGGGCTAATGCGGTTCTCTTGGCAGTAGCGCTTGGCAGCACGATTCTGGTGTCGGTTCCTCTGCACGCGAAAATGGCGCTGGCTCATAACGACGAAACGGGTAGGCGACTGGTGCTCACCAACTGGCCACGCACCATTGCCTGGACGGCGCGGCTGGCCATGTGCGGCGTGATGCTCGCTCAAGTGAAATAACACTGCGAACTGAGTGCCCCCCCTCGGATTCGAACCGAGGACCTGCGGATTAAGAGTCCGTTGCTCTAACCAACTGAGCTAGAGGGGCGACTTGTAGTGCGCCCGAAACTATATAACACCGCCTCGTCTGGCGAAAATTGACATAAACAGGGCGAAATGCAACAGGACCGACAGGTTGCCCTGTCGGTCCTGACTACTTGATGTTTTCCTGGTTCGTCATTTCCAGGTGAGAAGTTTCGCGACCACTTCATCGTTCGTTTTGTTGGAGCCATGAACCGGAATCGAACCGGTACCGCACGATTGACGAAACGAGCATGCTGCCGTTACACCACCAAGGCACCGTAAGGAAGTGTGCGGGGAGTGAAAGGCGCGGAAAGAAAAATGACGGCACCGAAGTGCCGTCATTTTCATCGCGCGATTTATCTGGAATTTCCAGATCTCGTTTCGTCACATATAAGAGTACCGAAAACCTATTGCTCGGAAAACCCTTGAGATTTATGGGGTGGACGAGGGGTCTCGAACCCCCGGCCTCCAGGACCACAACCTGGCGCTCTAACCAACTGAGCTACGCCCACCACGTGGGCTTCAGTGTAGGCTGACAACGACAGAATTATTGGAGTTGATAACCATGTCAGCGATGGATTCCACGCTGCGAACTGCTTTGGCCGATAAAGCCAAAGAGATTACAAAACGAGAATTGGCCACGTATGCAGAACGGACGGCCTCCTCACAACGAGCAAACGCTCGCGCCCGAAAAGTGCTCCCGCTCGGGGTACCTTCCAGTTTCCAGGCGTACGACCCGTACCCCATAGTTGTTCGTTCGGCCCACGGACCGAACATGACCGATGTGGACGGCAACGTGTACACCGACTACGACATGGGCTTTGGTGCCTTGTTCGCTGGTCACCAGAACCCACTGGTGCGTGCCGCAATTGACACGCAGCTTGGCGAAGGAACACTGTTCGTTACACCGTGTGAGTCAAATGCCGATGTTGCCGAAATGTTGGCTGCTCGTTATGGCTTGCCAATGTGGCGATTCACGAACTCGGGCACCGAAGCAACCATGGACGCAATTCGTGTTGCACGTGCTGCAACCGGTCGCGACAAAATTGTAAAAGTTGAAGGTGGATACCACGGTCATCACGACGAAGTGATGATCAGTATGAAGCCTTCTCTTGATATCGCTGGGCCAGCTGATGCGCCATTCTCTGTTCCTGCATCAGCCGGCATTTCAAAGAAGGTATTGAGCGACACCATTGTTATTCCATACAACGACGCACGTGCACTAGAGCGCGTGCTGAAGAGCGGCGAAGTTGCATGCTTCATCGTTGAACCCGTAATGGAAAACATTGGTATCTGTTTGCCAGACGAGGGTTACTTGAGGGAAGTGCGCGAAATTACGGAGCACTATGGAACTCTGCTTATTTTTGATGAAGTAAAAACTGGCATTACTGCCGGATGGGGTGGCGCAACTGGTGTTGTTGGCGTAACTCCAGACCTTGTTGCACTGGCTAAATCAATTGGCGGCGGTTTGCCAATTGGTGCATTTGGTGGCAAGCAGGAATACATGGACCTCATTACCCAGGGCAAAGTGATTCACCTTGGCACCTACAACGGCAACCCGCTGTGTATGGCTGCAGCAAAAGCAGTGTTGTCGCAGGTGTGCACCCCTGAAGTAACTGCGGAAGTAATTGCACGTAACGGGCTATTGGTAAATGCCGTTAGCGAAATTATTCACGATGCATCACTTCCAGCTCATGTGGTGCAGTTTGGTGCAAAGGGTTGCGTCACATGGGCTGAAAAGCAAATTCGCAACTATCGCGATTACAAAGCAAGCGATTTCGACCTTGCTTTTGCCCAATGGATTCACGGTATTAACCGAGGCGTATTGTTGCCACCTGGCCTTGATGAACAGTGGCTGATTTCAGTAATGCACACCGATGCAGATGCGTTGCATTACGCCGACGTATTTGAATCTTTTGTTCAAGAACTCACCAAGTGAATCGCGAACTAGATAAATCCGACCTTTTCACCATGCTGGTGCGTGGCTTGTTTCGTCGTTGCGCTCGCTGTGGTGGAAAAGGCGCTTTTTACACAGGATGGATCAAGAAGTCTGATCGTTGCAAAACGTGTGGTTTCAAGTGGGAACGCAATCTTGAAGGTTTTCAACTTGGTGCTGCTGCCATGAACATCATCATGACCGGTGGTTCATTGTTGTTTGTTATGGCGATCGGTGTTGTTGCTACATATCCAGAAGTACCAACATGGCCCCTTATTGCTGTTGTCGGGTCAGTTGCACTCATTGTTGGCATCGGTGGTTTTCCCACCAGCTATACCGTGTGGCTGGCGATCGACCTGCGCTTGCGTCCGCTGGATGAATCCGAAGTGGCCGATGCGGCCGCCCATGCTCGTTCGTAAACGAACACAGCAAACCCAAGCCCAGTAAGGGTCTCAAATGCTTGCACGAACACCTGTTCGGGGGTAGGGTCACTACGTCCGCTTGGCCAGGTGGATGCACACATGCAGTTCAACCCTGCGACACCCCACATTTAGGGTGCGCAGTCCACAGGAAAACAGAAGCACAGCGAAAGCAGGCAGTTATGGCAAGCAAAGAGAGCAAGCACCACGAAGTAAAGAACAACTCCAAGGAAGGCAGCGAGCGCCTGAAGGCTCTCGATGCAGCACTTGGCCAGATCGACAAGCAGTTCGGTAAAGGCTCCATCATGCGCATGGGCGAAAAAGAGTCAATGCGCATCGCCTCTATCCCAACCGGCGCACTCCCTCTCGACATTGCCCTCGGCGTTGGCGGTTTGCCACGCGGTCGTGTCATCGAAATCTTCGGCCCTGAGTCATCAGGTAAGTCAACGCTTGCAATGCACGTGGTGGCCGAAGCCCAACGCAACGGCGGCATCTGCGCCTACGTCGACGCCGAACACGCGCTCGACCCGGTGTATGCAAGCGCCATTGGTGTCGACTGCGACAACCTGCTCATTTCACAGCCAGACACGGGTGAACAAGCACTTGAAATCACCGACATGTTGGTGCGTTCCGGTTCGCTCGACGTCATCGTTATCGACTCGGTGGCAGCACTTACGCCACGCGCCGAAATTGAAGGCGAAATGGGTGACAGCCACATGGGCTTGCAAGCACGACTCATGAGTCAGGCATTGCGCAAGCTCACGGCAAACTTGAACAAGAGCGACACCATCCTTATCTTCATTAACCAGTTGCGCGAAAAAATTGGTGTCATGTTTGGTTCGCCAGAAACCACCACCGGTGGTCGTGCACTCAAGTTCTATTCATCAGTTCGTCTCGACATTCGTCGTATCGAATCCATCAAAGACGGCCCAGAGGTTGTTGGTTCACGCACACGCGTGAAGGTGGTGAAGAACAAGGTTGCTCCGCCATTCCGTCAAGCAGAATTCGACATTATGTACGGCAAGGGAATCAGCCGCGAAGGCGCAGTGCTCGACATGGCAGTGGAATTGAACATTGCTAAGAAGTCGGGTGCATGGTTTACCTACGAAGGCGAGCAACTTGGTCAGGGTCGTGAGAACGCAAAGACGTACCTCATTGAAAACCCAGAGATCATGGTGCAAATGGCCGAAAAGGTTCGTGAAGTGTCGGGTGTTGGTCAGGCAACTGAAGCACCTGCATTCACCGAAGAAGACGACGAGCCAATCGATCTCGACTAATTCGCGCGGCTAGTCCGCCACAGTTTCCCGCTGGTCAGTGCCTCCGCGCTGGCCGGCGGGGCTGCCATTTCTGGGTAACCGCAATTAATGCGGCGGTAAACTTGAGCCACTGTGACTCGTAAATATGTTGTGCGCACCTTTGGGTGTCAAATGAATGCGCACGACTCCGAGCGAATTTCTGGTTTGCTCGAAGAAGACGGCATGGAAATGGCCGAACACGAAGACGACGCCGATGTGGTGGTGTTGAACACCTGTTGCATTCGCGAAAACGCAGACGAGAAGTTATACGGAACTCTTGGCTGGTTGAAGCCATGGAAAGAAGCCGGCAAGAACCTTGGTCGCGAGCGCCAAATTGTTGTTGCCGGATGCCTGGCGCAAAAAGACAAAGAACTCGTGCGCGAAAAGGCGCCCTATGTAGATGTAGTGATGGGCACGCACAACGTGCATCGCGCCATTGATTTGCTCGACATGGCTTCGGTGAACGGTGGTATTACCGAAATTTTCGACGAAGCCGTTATCGATGACCACGCGTTGTTTCCAAGTGCGTTGCCTGTGAAGCGTGAGCGTTCGTATAACGCATGGGTCACCATTCAAATTGGTTGCGACAACAGCTGCACATATTGCATCGTGCCAAGTGTGCGTGGAGAAGAGATCTCGCGTCCGTTCGACGACATCGTTGCCGAAGTGCAAGGGCTGGCTGCGCAGGGAGTAACCGAGATTTCGCTGTTGGGACAGAACGTAAATAGCTACGGACGTGACCTCTCGTTAGCGAAGAAGCGCGGCGGCGACTTGGACATTCGGGTGCGACCGCAGTTTGCTGAGTTATTGCGAGCTGTTGGTTCGGTAGAAGGCGTGCGTCGCGTGCGTTACGTAAGCCCTCACCCGAAAGACATGAACTTGGAGACGCTGCAGGCAATGGCCGACACCGCTTCGGTGTGTGAGCACTTGCACTACCCACTGCAGTCGGGTTCAGACCGAGTGTTGTCATTGATGCATCGCGGCTACACGGCAGAGCGTTACCTGTCGCGCATGCAAGATGCCCGTGCTCTTATTCCTGACCTTGCAGTAACTACCGACATCATTGTTGGTTTCCCAGGTGAAACCGAAGACGACTTTTTGCGCAGTATGGAAGTTGCAGCAGAGGCGCAATTTGATGCCGCATACTTGTACATCTTTTCGCCAAGAGAAGGAACTGCAGCTGCATTAATGACCGATGACTATTGCGACCCTGCAGTGGTTTCGCAACGTTATGACCGCTTGAAAGTGGTGCTTGATCATTCAGCAGTCCAAAAGCACCGCGAGCGCATTGGCCGCATTGAAGAAGTAATAGTCGAGGGCCGCAACAAGCGCGACGAAGAAAAGTGGACTGGCCGTACACGCCAGAACAAGTTGGTGCACTTTTCAAGCAATGAAATGTTGCGCGTTGGTCAGTACGCCATGGTGGAAATTCACGACGCAGCACGTTTCCACTTGTCTGGAGTTCTCACCGAAGTTGGCGAAATGCCAACTCACAAGGTGCGTTTGTCGGTTCAGTCAGTATGAAGCCTGTAGTAGTTCTTGGCCCAACTGCCAGCGGTAAAAGCGACAGCTGTATGGCTGCCGCATTGGCCAACGGCAACACCGAACTTGTGGTGTGCGATGCCATGCAGGTGTACAAGCGAATGGACATTGGCACTGCCAAGCCAACCAAACAAGACCAGGCGCAAGTGCCACACCATTGCATCGACTTGGTTGGCCCTAACGAGCGATTCACCGTTTCCGATTATCAGGTGAAGGCACGAGCCGCAGTTGCCGACATCACGGGCAGGGGAAAGAACGCGCTGGTCGTTGCCGGCACTGGTTTGTATCTCACCTCTCTCATAGATGAACTGAGTTTCCCAGGTGAGTGGCCAGAGATTCGACGCGAGTTGCAGCAAGAACCTGAAGTGTCGCGTTTGTATCGTCAGTTGAAGGAACTCGACCCTGAGGCTGCAAGCAAAATTGAACGCAGCAACCGCCGTCGCATTGAGCGAGCGCTTGAAGTGTGCATTGGTAGTGGCAAACCGTTCAGCGCAACTGGCCCAGGAACTGGTGCGTACCCCGATAACGGAGTAGTGCAAATTGGTTTGTTGTGGCCGCGCGAAATGTTGGTGGCCCGCGTTGAACAACGCGTGTACAACATGATGGCCGCAGGGTTCTTAGATGAAGTGCAGCAGCTGCGCAAAGACGGCAACATGTCGCACACCGCAAAGCAGGCGCTTGGCTATGCCGAACTGTTGCGTCACCTTGAAGGCAAGTGCACGCTTGAACAAGCTGTTGGCGACATCATTATTCACACACGACAATTCGCTGTGCGCCAAGAGCGCTGGTTCCGCCGTGACCCACGCATTACATGGGTAAATATTGAACGCGACCCAATTTCCGAAATCGGTTCGGTGTTGGCAAAGCACTTGCACTAGAAATACATGCACATGTCGTCACTTGCAGTCACCCTCACCAAGCATTCAGGGCTTGGCAACGACTTTTTGGTTGTGGAAGTGCCGGCCGAGCAGGTTGCAGACTGGCCAACCAATGCGCGCACGCTGTGCAACCGCCAGTCGGGTATTGGTGCCGATGGTTTGCTCCTGCTCAGCAAAATTGACGACACCAATCTCACCATGCGCTTGTACAACAGTGATGGATCACTTGCCGAAATGAGCGGAAATGGCATTCGTTGTTTAGCGCAGGCCGCATACATGCTGTACGGACACACGGGAAATGTGGACTACACGGTGGTTACCGATGCAGGTCCGCGCCGTGTTGAAGTGCAACCGTTGAACGACACCACTATTAACGCGTCTGTTGACATGGGTCTCATTGGTTCGCTTGATGAACCTGCCAACTGGAACACGCTTGGCACCAACCCCGACCGACCAGTTGCGCATATTTCGGTTGGCAACCCGCACTCGGTAGTAGGTGTTGAAGATGTTCAAGTTGTTCCGTTAAAAGAACTTGGCGAAAAAGTTCCGCAAGTGAACCTGGAAATCATTCAGCCAGGCCCAGAGAACAACGCCATCACCATGAGGGTGCACGAACGTGGCGCGGGCATTACGCAAGCATGCGGCACGGGTGCGTGTGCAAGCGCATGGGCTGCAGTGCAATGGGGATTAGTTCCTGCAAAGTCGAATGAAGTAATCGTGCACATGGACGGCGGCGATGTGCGCGTGAAAGTAAACGCTCCACAAGCTGGTCACGTCACGCTTATTGGTCCGGCCGAGTACATGAGCACACATCAGGCAGAGATAATTCTGTGAGTAACCCGTACCAGCAAGCGCTGGGTTCAACGCTCATCGACCGCACCGTACGCGAGCGCATTGTGCTCGTTGGCGTGATCTTCGATGGACACGACGAATTAGAAGTTGACGAAAGCCTGGATGAGCTTTCGCGCCTCATTGACACCGCTGGCGCAGATGAAGTGGGCCGACTAACGCAACGTCGTGATGCACCAGACCCCGCGTATTTCATCGGTAAGGGCAAAGCGTACGAACTGAAAGAACTGTGCCTGATGGTGGACGCCGACACCGTGGTATTCGACAACGAATTAGCACCTGCGCAGCAATACAACTTGGAAAAGTTGTTGGGTCGCACAGCCATCGATCGCACCGCAGTCATTTTGGACATCTTCGCGCAGAACGCTCACACGCTTGAAGGTAAAGCACAAGTTGAACTTGCGTTGTTGCGATACAAATTGCCGCGACTTCGCAGAGGAATATCGGAAGCCATGTCGCAACAGGGTGCTGGCATTGGTTCGCGTGGCCCTGGTGAAACGAAACTTGAAGTTGACCGACGTCGTATTCAAGACAAAATCGCCAAACTCACTCGCGATTTGAAGCACTTGCACGAAAACCGGCGAGAGCAGGGTAAGAGTAGAGCTCGCAGCGGCCTTGGCTCGGTGAGCATTGTTGGCTATACCAACGCTGGAAAGTCCACATTGCTCAATCATTTGACGCATGCAGGTGTGCTTGCAGAAAACCGATTGTTCGCAACACTCGACCCGACGACTCGAAGGCTTGCACTTCCGGGTGGAGAGCCCGTGTTACTGAGCGACACCGTTGGTTTCGTAAAGCGCCTTCCGCACGGTTTGGTGGAGTCATTTAAGAGCACGCTTGAAGTTGCGGTTCTCAGTGACTTGCTCATTCATGTGGTGGACAGCACAGCAGTCGACCCCGAAAGTCAAATTCACGCTGTGCATGAAGTGCTGCAAGAAATCGGTGCGGGCTCAGTACCCGAACTATTGGTGTTTAATAAAGCCGACTTGGCTCCCGAAACCGCCCAGCGTTTGCTTTCGCAAAACGAAGGCTCTGTTGCCATTTCTGCGGTAACTGGCGAAGGGATCGACGAGTTATTGCGTACGATCGGAGATCGCATGCGCGCCATTTCGGTGGTGGTGGAGCTGTTGGTTCCCTACGACCGTGGCGACATTGTGGCTTCAGTGCATCGAGAAGGAGAAGTGGTGTCTACGTCGAACGAGGAAGAAGGCATTCGCATTCGTGCGCGACTTGGTGATGCTTCTATTGGTCGTTTGTCGCAGTACGTCATTAGTCAGCAGAAGGGCAGTTTGTGACACAAGGTTTCGTTCCACCTCCGTACCCATACGACCGACTGGATGCATTCAAGGGTGTTGCCAGCAAATTTGACGGTGGAGTAATTGACTTGTCCGTTGGCGACCCATGCGACCCACCAAGTGCAGCGGTTATTGCAGCGTTGTCTTCTTCGAACCTCGAGCGCGGGTATCCGCCCAGCATCGGTATCGAACCATTGCGTGCTGCTGTCCGTTCGTGGATGCAACGCACGTTCGACATTGACATTCCGCTTGCACAAATTGCCGCAGCAGTTGGTAGTAAAGAGTTCGTTGTTACCACTCCGCAGTGGATGAAACTGCGCACGCCTTCGCGCGACACCGTGTTGTTTCCGGCAGTTAGCTACCCAAGTTACGCAATGGGCGCAACGCTTTCTGGTTGCCGTCCTGTTGCGGTGCCAATGACGCCAACCGGTGGCCTTGATTTATCGAAGATCAGTGCAGACGATGCAAAGCGTGCGCTCATGATTTGGATGAACTCGCCAAGCAACCCAACCGGCGCACTCGACGACATGGAAGCCGTAGTGGACTGGGGTCGTGCAAACAATGTTCCGGTTTTCAGCGACGAGTGCTATGTGGAATTCACGTGGCAGGGTAAGCCAACCACTGCTTTGCAATACGGAACGCAAGGCGTCATTGCATTGCACTCGCTGTCGAAGCGTTCAAACCTTGCTGGTTTGCGTGTGGCGTTTTATGCAGGAGACGCCGACATTGTTCACTACTTAAAAGAAGTGCGTAAGCATGTTGGCATGATGGTGCCTGGCCCAGCACAAGCAGCAGGTGTTGTTGCATTGAACGACGACGACAGCGTGAAAATGCAAGCCGATATTTATCGCCGCCGCCTGCAGCGAACCGCATCAGTGCTCAGCAAATGGTCGGGCAGAAACATCGAGTTGCCTGCGGGCGGTTTCTATTTGTGGTTCGACGCAACTGATGGTTGGGAATTTGCCGAGCGTTTGGCCACCGAAGGCGGGGCATTGGTCAGCCCTGGTGACTTCTATGGCGCAGGCGGCTCGAACAACGTGCGCGTTGCGGTGGTGCAACCAGATGCACGCATAGAGCTCATGGCACAACGCCTCGGCGTTGCTTAATTATTGTTGAGGCATGGCACCAAAAGTCACCGGACCTGCGTCGTACTTTCCATCAATTGAAAAGAAGTACGGCAAACCCATTGCACATTGGATGAAGGAACTAAAAAAAGTTTCCAAACTTGCGCATATGGAACAAGTGGCACACTTAAAGACCAAGTTTGACATGGGCCACGGTCACGCGAACGCGATAGTGGCAGTGTTCAGAAAAGAAAATGGTTTATAAACGACGCATGACGGTGACGAGTTTTCCGTAAATAGAAACTTCGTCGCTATTGAACACCATTGGCTTCATGCTGGAGTTTGAAGGTGTGAGCGTGATTTTTGCGCCACTCTTGGTAAACGTTTTAATGGTGGCTTCGTCACCTGGAATTCCTGCAATCACGATGTCGCCATTGTTTGCGGTTACTTGCTGACGGCACACCACGAAGTCACCATCCAAAATTCCGGCGTCGATCATGGAGTTTCCGCGAACACGCAACATAAACAGTTCGCCATCGCCTGTGAAGTCCATGGGTAGGGGAACAAGTTCTTCCACGTTTTCCTGTGCAAGAACGTTTACGCCTGCAGCAACATCGCCAACGAGTGGAACGTGTTTCGTCGGCCTGCGTTCCATGGCAACACCACTGGATGCTTCGTAGCGAACCTCAATTGCGCGCGGCTTCGTTGGGTCGCGGTGTAGGTAGCCAAGTTTTTGCAAGGTTGCCAAGTGGTTGTGCACGGTGGCTGAAGATGACAGTCCAACGGCCTCGCCAATTTCGCGCACCGAAGGCGGGTAGCCGCGGTCGCGCATGTTGGATTCGATGAAATCGAGAATGCCGCGCTGGCGGTCGGTGAGCTGGGTGTGGGATGGCTGGGGGGCTGAAGTCATGGCTCAATCGTACGGGTGTTCGCCCCCAGAGTCAAACACCTGTTCGGAGAACAAATGTTCGCCACAATCCAACAACTACGAACACCCGTTCGCTATGGTGGAAGTACCAGTTCGAAACCCCCATAAAACCCCCGTAACTAAAGGAGCCAGTCATGGCAGCAACAATCCACTACCTCAACTCCCCACACCACCCAGCAGTCCGTTCGGCATACGTTCGGGCCATGCCTCGCCCGGCTCAGGCCGTGTACCGCCGCCGCAGGGTTGGTGTGTTGGCTATCGCCGCGGCTATCGCAGCCATTGGCACCTTTGGCCTTCATGGCACCAAAGCCAGTGCAAACCCAGCTGTGGCTGGTCAGCAATCCGAGCCTCATTACGTCATTGCGCAAAGTGGCGACACCCTCTGGGCCATTGCCAATCGCATTGCACCGCAAGCCAACACGTCCGAACTTGTCGACGAATTGGTGCGTATGAATGGCGACAACATCAGTGTTGGTCAACGCGTACTTATTCCATAATCGCTCACATTGATATATGAGTAGTAGTACTGTCTCGGAAGTGCATTGTCCGAGTTGTACACACGACGACACCAAAGTCATTGACTCACGGATGTCGGAAGAAGGCAGTGCAATTCGCCGACGCCGCAGTTGCCCGCAGTGCGCATATCGCTTCACCACATACGAGCGTTTGGAAGAAGTGCCGCTCCATGTGCTGAAGCGCAGTGGGGGTAAAGAGCCTTTCGATCGGGCCAAAATGATCGCCGGAATTCAGGCCGCAGTGAAGGGTCGCCCTGTAGATGCCCTTGCCATTATCGACATGGCCGAGCGCATTGAAGACAAGTTGCGCCTGTTGGGTGGCGATGTCACGTCAAGCGATGTTGGTCACGCAGTGCTCGACGAACTTCGCGTTGTCGATGAAGTTGCCTACATGCGTTTTGCAAGCGTGTACAAAAACTTTGACGATGCTTCAGACTTCAAACGCGAACTTGCGTTGTTGCAAAAGCATTCAACTGCTCGCGCGTAATTGTTAGCGCGTGTAGCGCAAGAACAAAAAGCCATCTTCTTCGCACACATGTGCAAGTGTGTAGCGCTTCAACACATCGGGTGCGCCGTTTGTTAATCGCGGACCGTTTCCGCCCACCATGTTGGCGCTAATGGTTACGTTGATTTCGTCCACTAAGTCGGCGGCAAGCATCGCAGCATTCAGCGTTGGTCCGCCTTCAAGCTGTGCGAAGTTGCCTTGTAGGTGAGTAACCGCTTCAGCCAAATTCACTTCGGTGGTTCCAGCGCGAACGCATTCGATGCCGGTCGGTGTCGAAGCAGTTTCGGTAGTTATCAGGAAGCCTGCACCGCTGGTAAACAACGGTTTTGCTGCGTCAATGTTTGCGCTGCGAGTAACCACGCCAACACGCAAGCCAGGCTTGCTTGGTGGGCCGTAATCGTCGATAGTCACGGTGCTTGAACCCACAATGATCACGTCGGCAAGTGCGCGAAGGCCAAGCAAAACCGCAAGGTCGCCAGGGCTGCCAAGAGCGCGAGAGTTACCTTCAACCACGGTGCTGCCATCGATGCTGTGCACCATGCACATGCCAATAGTTGGTCGCGATTTACCGCCACCTACATTCACTCGAGTTCGGGCAACACCATATGCATCGGCAACTGACAGTGAAGCCACTGGGTTTGGGAACAGGCGTTGCATTGCGTTCAGCATATGGCTGACGGCGAGATGTATGGCACGATATGGCCATGCCTGAAACGCCAAACGAGCGCACCCATTACCGAACCTGTCCATTATGTGAAGCAACGTGTGGTTTGGAAATCACGGTTAAAGATGGAGCAGTGTCGCGCATTCGTGGCGATCGCAACGATGTGTTTAGTAAAGGTTTTATTTGCCCAAAGGGCAGCACACTGAAGCAACTACACGAAGATCCCGATCGTTTGCGCAAGCCGCTAGTGAAGCGCAATGGCGTGCACGTTGAAGTGACTTGGGAAGAAGCGTGGCAAGAAGTTGATCGCGGACTTATGGGCGTGATCAATAAGCACGGTCGCGGTGCAGTAGGTGTGTATTTAGGAAATCCAAATGCACACAACTTAGCTCCGCTTATTTACAACCGCGTGTGGTTGCAAGCACTTGGCACCAAGCAACGTTTCAGTGCTTCGTCGGTGGATCAACTTCCGAAGCAAGTGAGTTCGGGTTACATGTTTGGCACGCCGGCTTCCATTGCCATTCCCGATTTGGACCGCACGCAATACATTTTGATGTTGGGTGCAAACCCATACGACTCAAATGGAAGTTTGTGTACGGCGCCAGACTTCCCAGGCCGACTTGAAGCCATGCGTGAACGCGGTGGCAAGTTAGTTGTTGTCGACCCGCGCAAGAGCAAGACGGCAGAGCATTGCGATGAATGGTTGGCAATTCGCCCAGGTGCCGACGCATTGTTCCTGGCTGCAATTGCAAACACCATTTTTGAAGAAGGCCTAGCCAACGTTGGCGATCACATTCGCCCACACGTAGCTGGTCTTGATGTTTTGCCTGCAGCACTGAAGCAATTCACTGCAGCCGCAGTCGAAAAATCAGTTGGTATCGATGCTGAAACCATTAAGCGCATTGCTCGTGAGTTTGTTGCTGCCGACAAAGCACTGGTGTACGGCCGTATTGGCACCTGCACCGTCAGTTTCGGAACTACAGCAAGTTGGTTGGTCGATGTGGTGAACACAATTACGGGCAACCTCGACCGCGAAGGCGGAGTGATGTTCACTATGCCGGCAGCGGGTGGGCCAACCACGCGTGGGCAAAAGGGAACAGGCAAAGGATTCTCTATTGGTCGCGGACATTCACGGGTGCGCAAATTTCCTGAAGCGCTTGGCGAATACCCAGTAAGCGTGTTAGCCGAAGAAATTGCAACCAGCGGTGAAGGGCAAATTAAAGCACTCATCACTTCGGGTGGTAACCCCGTGTTGTCTACACCGAACACGCTTGCACTTGAAGAGAGCATGAAGTCACTTGAGTTCATGGTGTCGGTTGACATTTACTTGAATGAAACCACGCGCTATGCCGACGTCATTTTGCCTTCGCCTTCACAGCTTGAACGCAGTCACTTCGACTTGGTGTTTACGGGCTTCTCGGTACGCAACGTTGCAAATTACAGCGAGCCAGTGTTCGAGCGCGCTGCAGACCAACCCGATGAATGGGAAATTTTCTTGAAGCTTGCGGGAATTGCGCAAGGCATGGGTGCAAACGCCGATGTAGCAGTGGTTGATGACTTCACACTCGATGCATTCATCGGCAGCATCATGAAAGACTCAGCTTCACCAACGAACGGGCTTACTGCAGAACAGATTCGCGAACAACTCGATGCAGATGGCGCACGCGGAACCGAGCGCATGCTCGACCTGATGTTGCGCACTGGGCCATACGGCGATGGATTCGGTGCGAACCCGAATGGCATCAGCTTGGCGCATATGAAAAAGCATCCGCATGGAATTGATTTTGGGCCATTGGAACCGCGCATTCCAGAAGCACTGCGCACACC
>JALQUZ010000031.1 GCA_023263695.1 Ilumatobacteraceae bacterium | reverse complement strand
AACCACGAACCAGTGAGCACAGCAAGACCAGATACGCACGAAAGTGCAAGTGCCGCACCGCACGCAACCGCAATCGGGTCACCGAATCGTGCAGCAAATCCAGCCGTTGCTAGTTGAGTGAGATCCCCAAACTCTGCAACCAAAATGACCGAGGCAGCTGTCCACGCCACCCGCGAGTTTGACATGCTGGTCGACCACTTATCAGTTGACTCTTCGTCATCATCTTTTCCAGCACGCCATGTCATGACGCCACCAACGAGAAACAGTGTTCCTACCAACAACTGAATAGGTCGCTCTGGTAGGCGTGAAAGCGCCGAGCCGAAAATAACCGCGACAATTACATGGAACGAATAGCCGGCAGTAACTCCAAGCCATACGGGTAGTCGACGACGAAAATGCGTCGACAGCAGCAGCGTTGCAAACATGGTTTTGTCAGGAAGCTCGGCAAGAAAAACTGCCGTGAAGGTGACGAGTGCGTGTTGCAACATGGTGCAACTAACCGAGATGCGATTGCATTTTTTGTGCAAGTACTCTGTGTTGTCGCAACATGTCATCAACTTTGTTACTCACCAGTTGACCATTTTCAACAACCGACTTACCGTTCACAATGGTGTGCTTGGCACTCACCGGTCCACAACGCAACCACGCTTCAACTGGGTCGGCAATTGCCCCCGCAAATGCAGGCCCCGTTAGCGACCACACGGCAATGTCGCCCACTGCACCAACTGAAATTTCACCAATTTCCCCAACGCGACCAAGGCACCCAGCGCCACCACGCGTGGCAATTTCAAGCGCCATTCGCGCTGTTCCTGCAGCGGCTCCGCTGTGTAATTTTGCCAGCAACATTGCCTGACGCGCTTCCAGCCATAACGATGCAGAGTCTGCAGATGATGATCCGTCAACGCCAAGACCAACATGCACTCCTGCTTCTCGTAGTTGCACCACAGGAGAAATGCCAGAAGACAAAATGAGATTGCTACTCGGACAATGTGCTGCACCAATTCCGGCTGCACCAAGTTTGTGAATCTCGTCGTGATTTGGCATCACGCAATGAGCCACCCACGTTCGCGCGCTCAGCCAGCCGACCTCTTCCAAATACTGTGTTGGTCGACAGCCAAATGTGGCGACCGAAAAATCGTCGTCTTCAGAGTTTTCGGCAAAGTGCGTATGCAGACGAACGTCCAATTTCTCTGCAAGTTCAGCCGATTCAATCATCAACTTTTTTGTCACGCTAAATGGTGAGCACGGAGCAAGCGCTATGCGCACCATCGCGCCGTGACTGCGATCGTGATGTAACTCCACCATGCGCTGTGACTCGGCCAAAATTACATCGTGATCTTGTACCACGTTGTCGGGTGGAAGGCCACCATCTTTTTCAGACAGCGACATTGACCCACGCGTTGGGTGAAAGCGCATACCAATGTTCTGCGCCGCGGAAATTTCTGCACTGAGTAAATCTCCCGCTCCAGCTGGGTGCACATATAGGTGATCTGTCGATGTGGTGCAACCCGACAATGCCAATTCAGCAAGCCCGACCCATGCCGAAACATGAGCAGACTCTTCGTTCAACGTGCTCCATAGTGGATAGAGAGTTTTTAGCCAACCAAACAACGCAGCATTAGTCATTGGCGGAAATGCACGTGTGAGGTTTTGGTATAGGTGATGGTGAGTGTTCACCAATCCTGGTGTTACCAAACAATCTGTTGCATCAATCGTTCGAGTAGCCGCTGGCTCACTACCGGCAGTTCCAACTCCGGTGATCAATCCGTTAGTGATGGCAACCCATCCACCAGCTATTTCTCTGCGCTGATTGTCAACTGTTGCGACTAACGCCGCATTACGAATGAGTAAATCAGATGTTGACGTCAATGAGTTCACTACCCTCGTGGCGCTTGTCGGCATCCTTTTGCAGGAAGAATCCGATGAGCGCGGCAAGTCCAGCAGTGGACAAGCCAACCATTACGGGGAAACCAATGAGTGCGAGAACGATAAGTACGGCTCCAGGCATGACATTTACCGTAGTGGCTTGAAAGCCCAGGCTTCGATCTCCACTGCGCCACCAAACGGAAGCGAGGCAACACCTATGGTGCTGCGCGCAGGTCGGCTGCCGTCAAAACCAGCGACGTACGCCGTGTTGAAGGTGGCAAACGTGTCCATGTCGGTAAGGAAGCACAGTGTTTTCTTGACATCGTGAATGGTGCAACCAGCAGATGCCAATTGTGCCTTCAGGTTGACTACTGCTTGAGCGGTTTGCTTGGCAACGCCACCCGAAACGATTTTGCCTTCAACAACTCCAAGCTGGCCAGAAACAATGACCCAGTCTCCGGCGCGAACTACTGGGGTGTACGGCCCAAGTGGCGCTGTGGATTTTGCTGGTGCGGCAGATTTCTTCGCTGCCTTCTTCGGCGTTTTCTTCACTGCTTTTTTAACAGTCTTTTTCACGGTCTTCTTTGCAGTCTTTTTTGCAGTAGCCATATCTCCAGCGTATAGGGCGACGGCTTCTCTCCGAAAATGCGTCATACGATGAAGGCATGATCTCCCGCCGCCAATTCGTTACTGGAACACTCGCAACCTTTGGTTTTGGCGGATCACTCAGTTTTCTTACGTCCTGTTCAAGTTCCACTCCTGGCGCTACAACCGAGTTGTTCCAAGTGGTGCAACGCTTCCCCCAAGTGTTAGTTCCTGGCTCTGTGCGTATTCCCATTTCGCTTGCCAACCAAGCGGGGCTGCTCGGAAAAACCAGTGGCGTAGAACTACCAACAGAACTTCGTGCACAGTTGCTGAACGCAGAGAATGGCGAAGTGGTCATTGCAGACATGGTGGCTATGCGCCACGATGCAAACATTGACCCTCCGTACTGGCCGTTCCGTGTTGACATTGCAGAAACAGGTATTTACACATTGGTCATTGAGGGCGGCACGCAAGACGGAGCGGGTGTGCAGATCATGGATCCTGCGACCATTTCCATTCCACTCATCGGATCATCGCTTCCTGGTTTTGATACGCCAACTATTTCGAATCCGCGTGGAGTTAATCCGGTGTGTACGCGAACTCCTGAGCCGTGCCCGCTTCACGACATCACGTTGAACGAAGCGCTGAAGCGTGGAAAGCCGATTGCATATTTGGTCGGCACACCTGCACATTGCCAAACAGGTACATGTGCACCAGCACTTGAAGCGTTGTTGTCAATGCGCGAATTAGTTGGCGACAGACTCACCATGTTGCATGCAGAGATTTATTCGGACGACACGGCAACTGTTGTTGCTCCAGCGGTTGAGGCACTGAACATGACCTATGAACCAGCGCTATTTATTACCGATGCCAAAGGCGTATTGGTAGAACGACTGGATGCGATTTTTGATGCAGAAGAAATTACCGAAGCGTTTACAACGCTTGGCGTGCTGTAACGGGATCAGCTAAAGCTGTTGCCACAACCACAAGTGCGTGATGCATTTGGGTTGTTGATCTTGAAACCAGCGTCTTGCAGACCATCCTGGTAATCAAGGCTTGCTCCAACGAGCAACTGTGACGATGCTTGGTCGACAACAACCTTCACGTCACCAAATGTCAACTGCTGATCTTCTGCGGTGAAGTCACCATCGAAAAACATTTCGTATGAAAATCCTGAACAACCACCAGGTCGTACTGCAACGCGCAATGCCAAATCGGTTGCGCCTTCTGCTTCGAGCAATTGCTTGACCTTTGATGCTGCATTGTCGGTAAGTGTGATCATGAATCTCATGATACCCGTGAACCCTTGCAAGGTAAAGAGCGCAGCGCTACAAAATTTCGGGCTTCACGATAGGTTTTAGCCATGTCCAGCCCCCAAGTGGCTCCGCCAACAGCAGATGAAGTAACCGAGCTGCTACGCGCTGTCATGGACCCAGAGCTTGGAGACAACATTGTGGATTTGGGCATGGCCGGCGAGGTAACGGTAAGCGCTGAAGGCTTGGTCTCTATTGCCATGAAGCTCACCATCAAGGGTTGTCCACTGCGGGTACAGATTAAGAACGACATTGAATCGCGCGTGTTGGTGCATCCGGGTGTTACCAAAGTGACCATCGACTGGGGCGAGATGACCGCAGACGAACGCACCGCTGTGATGACGCGAGCCAGATGGAATGCAAAAGAACAAGCAAGTGATACTCAAGTCCCAATTAATGCGCGTGTACTTGCCATTGCTAGCGGCAAAGGCGGAGTAGGTAAAAGCTCTGTCACGGTAAACCTTGCGGCAGCAATTGCCGAACAAGGAAACGTCGTTGGTGTGCTCGATGCAGATATCTGGGGCTTTTCCATTCCACGAATGTTGAACATGCCTGATCGATTGGAAGCTCAGCGAGTTGAGGGAAGCGACAAGCCACGCATTATTCCAAACGAACGCAAAGTCGGCAGTGGATTGTTGAAAGTGGTATCAACAGGAATGCTGGTTGAAGACGAAGGCACTGCGCTGATGTGGCGTGGACTTATGTTGACAAAGGCAGTTGAACAATTTTTGAATGACGTGCAGTGGGGCGAACTCGACTACTTACTCATTGACATGCCACCAGGAACCGGCGACGTACAAATGGGCCTTGCGCGCATGTTGCCACGCACCGATTTAATCATTGTCACTACCCCTGCTGTATCTGCACAAAAAGTTGCCATTCGCGCAGCCGATATGGCGCGCAGAAGTTTCCTTCGCGTTGCAGGCGTGATCGAAAACATGACTTCGTTTACATGCGAGCACGGAAACACGTACGAACTATTTGGGCAAGGTGGCGGTCAGGCGCTTGCGTCAGAAATTGGTTCTCCATTGCTTGGAAACATTCCAATAGAGGCTGCAGTTGCTCACGGCAGTGACACGGGTGAACCAATCGTTCTTTCAAAAACTGGTGCGGCAGCAGAAGCCTTTGCAGCAATTGCTCAGCGCATTATTCACGAAACCGTTTCCTTGCAAGACATGGTGGGTTGCTCGGCGCGCGTCGAAGAAGTTGTGCAAGTTTCCGTTTCTCAGCGCCGTTAATTTTGGTAATCGGCGTCGCCAGGCATTGAAATGCCAACTACTCGACCTTCGGCATCAACTTTGAGCTGAGGAATAATCGCCGTTGGCGTGCCGATTTTCTTTGCAGCCGCGAGCGCATCATCAGTGGTGGCATGCGGAAGCAAGAACTCCAAATTTCGAATCGTCGGCGGCATCATGGCGAGGTCGCCGGTTTGCTGACGATGCAGCGCATCGGCTGGCGAAACCCACAAACTGGCAATGGTTTCGCTGTCATCGTGCAAAGGTTCTTGGCCTTCTGGAGCTCTTGCCACAAAAAACCGCGTGTCAAAACGGCGCGGTTCGCCAAGCGGCGTAATCCAGTGACTTACGTAATGAATATTGTCGGTAATCAAGCGCAAGCGCTCGGCATCACACAACTGCATCATTGACGTATTGCCTTCGTGCACTTCGTGACGAGCCTTCGAAAATCGGTCAACTACGTCTTCGTCTTCAAAGCGAATCATTTCTTGACCATCTGCAGGGCGAGCAAGCAAAACACCTGCTTCTTCGAAACATTCGCGAATAACTGCTACCCAATACGAAAGTCCGCCGTGTGGAATTGCAAGCAACGCACTCGCTTCTTCATCGGTGAGCCCATCGCAGTGTGCTTCAAGTGTGGATTCTGCGTCATTGGCATCTACCCGACCACCTGGAAATACATACATGCCCTTTGCAAACGCTGCATTCAGCGTGCGCTGCAACATGAACACTTCAACGCCATTAATTGGATGATCACGCAACAACATCACGGTTGCTGCAGGGCGAATGGGCACCATCACCGGATCAAAGTCGGGTGCACTCATGACTGCTTGCCAGTTATTGCTACTCGCTTACTTCTGCCCAACACATAGGCACCAACTACAGCAATGACGCTTCCGCTTACTGCGAGCGGCGCAACCGTTTCATGGTTCACCAAAACACCCAGCGCAAGCGACACTGCAGGCATTAAGTACAAACTTCCTGCTGCACGGGTCGAACCAATTCGACCCGACAACGTCACCATTGCAAAATGCGCCATGGCGGTTCCAAGTACACCGAGCGCAAGCATTGCTGCGAAAGGTCCCCACGAAAATGGTCGATCGTTATTGATCAACGAATACACACCAAGTGGGGCGAGCAAAATGACAGCAACAATTTCGGCACGTAACAAAACTGGAAGCGACCCGTACAACTGTTGTAACGGTGATGCCACGTTCAGCGCAAAACCGTACAAAACGAGCGCGCCAAGAATAAGTACCACGCCGAACATGCTTGATGAACTTTCACGAATTGATGGAAGTGCAATAAGTACTACTCCACCAAAGCCAATCGCCAGGCCAAGCATTTGCCCACGAGGTGGCAAGCGCCGAGCAATGACCGAAGCAACCACAGCAACGAACAATGGCGTTGCTCCATTCAGCATTCCAGTGACACTGCTTGAAACATGTTGCTCGGCAAACGGAAACACGGTGAGCGGAACCGCCAACCACACCAACGACAAAACCACAATGTTTGGCCATGCCTTCTTTGGCACTGGCTGTCGTGCCTTTGGAATCATGCTGAGCGTGATGCAGCCAAATAACACGCGCATCGGGGTGATGAGTCCTGGTGCGAATGAATCCAAGCCAATATCAATGAAGTAAAACGATGAGCCCCAGATCAATCCGGGAACCACTAACAACAGCCAATCAAGCGGCTGTAATGGCGCCGATTCAGATGCCTCGCGGCGCTGCGTTGCTTCGTTACTCACTCGCGCCAGTTCGCTTCTCGCGATAATCGCGTGCCGCACCTTCTAGCGGTTCAATTTCCAGGGTTACTCCATCAATTGCAGCAACGCGGAATGCACTGCCCGACGTAATCGGTGTTGATCGGTTGGTTCGTGCACGCCATTGAGCATCGTGAACCTTGACGATGCCTTCTGGGTTCACATCGCTTACTGCAACTCCTTCAGTGCCAATCAACCATTCACGACCAATAGTCGGCGTTGCAAAACGTGTACGCACCATGCTTGGCATTCCCACAATAAATGCAAGCGTCATCATGGCGATTCCAGAAACAAGCGTGATCCATGACATGCGCATGTTGCTTCCATCGATTGGTTCATATATCGCGAACGACGCAACAACAAACATCACAAGACCGACACCAGTCCAAAATCGCGGAACTCCAACCTGTACATCGACCGCAAACGCAAGTACGGCAAGCACGATGAGTGCAACTGCCCATCCACGAACAGGCAATGAAGCCAAACCGTATGTTCCGAGCAAGGCGCAAATTGCGCCAACGACGCCAGCAATTCCAATTCCTGCTGTGAAGAATTCAAACACCAACAATGCGAGTCCAATAGCGAACAACAAATATGCAACCGGTGGGCTTGCAACCGTGTGCATCAATTGACCCGTGAGTTCCAACTTGAAAAATCGTGCCGCAGTGGCGTCGCGAACGATTTGGCCACTGCTGTCTACTTTTTCAACAACAGTGTTTAATTCTGCACTTCCAACTTTCACACCGTCTAGTGCAAGCAACATATTTCGAACAACAGGTACACCTTGGTCGTCACCCGCATAGTTCAACAATCCTTCTTTACGAGCCTCGCTAAACCCAATACTTGAAGTACGCAGCAGAGCGCCGATCGTTCCAAAGGTAACTTCTGTTCCATTCACTTTTAACGCTTGACCGGTAAATCCAATTCGTGCGCCTGGGGCCATTGCTCGCACATCGGCAACCGCTAGCAATTGCGCCGACAATCCATAGGCGCGAGCACCAGATGGCCCCACCCACACGGCAACGGGAATGTCTGCTTGCGAAATTTTTGTTAACAGATCTGCCATGCGCTGCGAAGAAACCACTGCACCACGCGAATTCAATTGCAATACCACTGCCTGCGCTCCGTTCGACTGCGAACGCTCAAGTGCATGCTCTATTTCAGCAACCACCACATTGTCAATGAGACCGCTCACCGCAACTACGTCTACTGGTGCGAGGTCTGATGCGGATTCGGCCCCAGCATTTCCACCAAAGGAGCACAACACCGCGCCAACAGCTAGAGCGGCGATTGCAAGCCGTGAAACACGTGAGAACTTATGCACGAAAACCTCCGGAGTATGCAGAACTGCACCTGTACGGTA
This sequence comes from Ilumatobacteraceae bacterium, assembly GCA_023263695.1. Classification (GTDB taxonomy): domain Bacteria; phylum Actinomycetota; class Acidimicrobiia; order Acidimicrobiales; family Ilumatobacteraceae; genus UBA3006. The sequence goes on along the minus strand of JALQUZ010000031.1, from coordinate 7,720 downwards.
TCCGCGCGGCGGCTAACCAGTCATCTCCAATTGCCCAATACCCGCGAGAGATATGATCATGTCGTGCATATTTTGGTTGGAACTGACGCCCAGTGGGTACTCGATGAAGTACTTGCGGCCCTCAGCTCACCAGAAAATTCATTCACGGTGTGCAGCAATGGACGCGATGTACCTGAAGCGATCGAAACGCGCACGCCAGATGTGGCAATTCTCGATTCGCAATTCGGGTCGATGGGCGGAATGGCTGTGACCATGAACTTGCGTCTCGATCACAGCGATCACCGCATTCCACACATTCCAGTTCTTATGTTGCTCGACCGCGATGCCGATGTGCATTTGGCGAAACGTAGTGGCGCTGAAGGTTGGCTGGTGAAGCCACTTGACGCATTGCGCATTCAGCGCGCTATTCATGCACTTGTTGCTGGAGACTCCTGGCACGAAGGCACTACAGCTGGCGCTGCTTCGCGCTGAACTTCTATCGAGATTTGCGCGAAACTCTTTTCGTCCTTGTAGGTGGCATCCGCACGAGTTCATCATCAACAACGTCATGTCGCGGGCCCCAACTGCCAATGAGCGCCTGAGCCATTGCTGCCGCCGGAAGCGCCAATACTGCACCAACTGGTCCAAGAACTGCGCCTCCAACAATTGCTGATCCAAATGCAACTGCAGCGTGAACGTGCAACGTTCGTGCAGTGATTCGTGGAGAAATGAGGTAGTTCTCAATCTGTTGGTAAATCAAAACAAATAAAACGACGAGCAAGGCCTTGAATGGCGAGTTGAAAAACGTCAGCAACAACGGCAGGACGCCAGCAAGATACGTTCCAACAACTGGCAAGAATTGCGAAACAATTCCAACCCACAGCGCCATAGCAATAGGCGCCGGTGTGCCAATTGCTTGAAATGCGATCCAGTGAAAAAAAGCAGAGATGAGCGCGAGTAGTGCGCGCGAATATAAGTAGCCACCGGTTTTTTCAATGGCCAGTTCCCATGTTCTTAATACCGCTCGCTGTTTCGATTCGGGCAACCGACTACAAATCACTCGCCTGAGTCGAGGGCCGTCGGCAACCAAGTAAAAGGTAAACAGCACGATGGTTAGTAATTGCAACGACGCGCCAAGCGCACTTACCGACAACGTAATTACTTTGCCCTGTTGACGCTTGATGAATTTTTGCACAGGCCCTTTCGGGTCAGAAATTGAAGCATTCACCTCTGCCGGGTCAATGTTTGAACTGAACGTGCTGTTTACAAAATCCACGGTGTCGTTCACGTAACTTTCGCTGTTTTTCAATACGTCTGCAACTTGATTGCCAACAAGTGATCCAACTGCACCAATGAATACGGAAGCGAATGCAATGATGCCGAAAATAATGAGCAGCGTTCCCGAGCCACGACGCCAACCACGCTTTGCTAATCGATTGACACCAGGCTCAATGGCCAATGCCAAGAAAATTGACACCAGCACGAGCAACATAAAGCTGGACAGTTGATGGAAGAGTTCGCGCGCAACAAGTGCGGCGAGGAACATCATCCAAAACAGCACTATTGCCCGCGGCACCCACTTGGGCATTGGGTTTGTAGTCACATATCCACAGTACTGCCAAGCGTGACTATGCATATTGACTCCTGCGGTGGCACGATGTGGCTGTGGACATTGCTAAATCACTCAATATTGAGGCTCGCATAACTGAACTGCGTGACTCATTGGGAGAAGCATTGCGCAGTCGCGTAGTTGGGCCAGACGCTGATATACGCGTGCAACAAATTATGGAAGTTGACGGACCTCGATGGTTCGCAGACGACCGACCTATTCGCATTGTGCACGCCGACGCATCAATGTTTATTGGCGGATTACGTGCACTCCTGTTACAAACCCTTCACCCGCTCGCTATGGCAGGTGTTGCCCAGCATTCCGATTACAAGAACGACCCGTGGGGAAGGCTGCAACGTACCGCTGATTTTCTTGCAGCTACAACATTTGGTCCAGCAGATGAAGCACAGCGAATTATCGATCGCATTTTGCATGTGCACAGTTTCGTAGTTGGAAACGCAAGCGACGGCCGACCGTATTCAGCTAATGATCCGCACTTGCTCCGTTGGGTGCATGTCGTTGAAGTAGACAGTTTCCTCACGGCCCACACGCATTTTGGTGAACACACGTTGACGCAAGAACAGCGCGATGGCTATGTGGAAGACATGTCCTACATTGCGTCGAAACTTGGAGTTACTGCTCCACCAAAAACTGAACGCGCACTTCGCGATCAACTGAAGTCATTCAAGAACGAATTGCAGAGCACCGCCGAAAGTCGCGATGCCATTAAGTACCTCATGTTTAATCCGCCACTTCCGTACCCTGCGCGTGCTGCGTATTACTCTCTCGTTGCTGCAACAGTTGCAACATTGCCGGCGTGGTCACGCGATTTATTGCGCATTCCGTATTTGCCGGTGAGCGAGCGCTTTGCACTGCGCCCGCTAGGTGGTTTATTTACCCGCGGACTTCGCTGGATTACTGCGCCGACTTCGCCGTATCAGCGCAAAGACGCAACAGATTTAGCCTGAGCAACAAACGCGTTGTACAGGTTCTGTTGAACTGAATCAGTCTGAGCAGTGTCTTCTGGGTGCCATTGCACTCCCACTAGCCAGTGGTCGGTGTGTTCAATACCTTCAAGTAATCCATCTTCAGCCCACGCAACGGCAACACAACCCGGTGCGACGGTGTCGACAATTTGGTGATGGAACGATGCGCCGCGCAACGACGTAGCTCCTAGCGCTGTTGCCAACTTGCTGCCTTCGGCAACTCGCACTTCGTGCACAGCAAATGGCGCACCTTCTGGAAAGTTTTCGGGCTTGTGCAATACCTGTGAATCAGCATTTGGCAGCGTTGCAATTTCTTGTACCAATGTTCCGCCCAAAGCAACATTCGTAATTTGTAGACCACGGCAAATTGCAAGCACCGGTTTTCCCATGCGAACAGCAGCTTTCACCATGGTGGATTCGAAAATGTCTTGCTCGGTAAGAATGCCGTACACATACACGCTTGGCTCCTGGCCATACAGCTTTGGGTCAACGTCGCCGCCGCCCATGAGCACCAAGCCATCGAAACGCGACATCAACTCATCGGCATCTTCATTGGTTAAATCTTGTGGCACCACAACTGCAGGTTCGCCACCAGCGCGCAAGACGGCATTCGTATATACGTCACCTGCAAAATGCACAGCACTGCGCGACACTCGGCTGGCGGGGCCAACACGACCGGCAATAGCGATGATTGGTTTCACGCGCTACAGGCTACCCACGACCAATTTGCACTCGGTCAAGCTGCAGCCATGTGGCCATGGCGAGTAATTCGGAATTCAAGGCTTCGTTTATTGATGCGCGCTTCACACCTTTCTCGGTATGGACACTGTGAGCTAACAGCGTGTTGGCGGCGCGGTCAGCCTTCATATCCACCCTGCCCGCCATTTCTCCATTCATCATGAACGGCAAAACGTAATAGCCAAACTTTCGTTTTTCTTTTGGCGTGTAGATCTCGATGCGGTAATGAAAATTGAATAACCGCTCGTTGCGCGGTCGACACCACACAAGTGAATCAAACGGAGAGAGCAATGCAGTGGCATGGAGTTGTTTTGGCAGCTTGGCGTTGCGGTGGACAAATGCTTTTTCCGTCCATCCATCAACTGCAACTGTGCGCAATTCACCCTCTTCCACCAATTCAGCAATCAATGGCTTCACCACCACCGGCTTTTGTCGGTAATAGTCAGCCAAGTCACTCGCGGTTGCTACGCCTTGCGCAATTGCCGAACGCACCAGCAACGCTTTACGAGCGTCCTGCTCGCTTGGGGTTGGTGCATCCAACACACGTTGTGGCAACACTCGCTCGGGTGTGTCGTAAATGCGCGCGAAGTCTGTGCCTCGTCCGCGCGACATCAGTTGGCCCGTAAGAAACAAATACTCGAGTGCAACTTTGGCTTCATCCCAGTCCCACCACGTGCCTTTCTTTTCCGTGCGCGTGGAAAGCTCGCGCGAAGTTGTTGGCCCATTCGTTGTCACATGTTTCAACGTTCGCTTTACGAATGCCTTGTTCTCGTCATAAAAACCGGTGAGCCCCCAGTGCGTCACTTTTCCCGTGCGCGCTGCATTCATCTTCCAACGAAATAACGGATGCAAGTCCACGGGCAAGTGCGCCGCTTCGTGGCCCCAATATTCAAATAACTTTTGCGCTTCGGTCGCTTTAGGAATTGCATTGCGATCGTGGTTACCAAGGCGTGCAAAGAGTGGTAGTTCTTGGCTACGCACCAACACATTCACCGAATCAATTTGAATAACTCCAAGACGGGATATGAGCGCGTCAACCTGTCGTTGTGTTGCTTTCGTTTCTGGACGCGCGGTATCGAAACCTTGTGCAGCTAGTGCAATGCGTCGTGCATCAGCGATCGACAGCGAGTCGAACCGCTTCACCATGAAGCGTTATTCGGCGACGGTAATGGTGACCGAACGAATGACCACGTCGTCTTTCGGACGATCTCCTGGGCCAGTTGGAACATTCTGCATCATTTCTACAATGTCAAGGCCCTTAACGACTTGGCCAAACAACGAATATGCGGGTGGCAATTGCACGCCGCTCGGTCCGCTGATAATGAAGAACTGTGAACCATTGGTGTTTGGCCCAGCATTTGCCATTGCAAGCGAACCAATTTGATACTTGCCAGGCTTTGGCAGCTCATCAACGAATCGGTAACCAGGGCCGCCACGACCATTGCCGTCTGGGTCGCCACCTTGGCATACGAAACCTTGAATGATGCGATGGAAAATGATTCCGTCGTAATAATGCTGTGCAGCTAAGAACACGAAGTTGTTTACGGTAATTGGCGCGGCAATTGGGTCGAGCGCAATAACCAATGTGCCCATGCTGGTTTCCATGGTTGCCGTATAACGCTTGGATGGGTCAATGCCCATCTCTGGCGCTGCGTCAAATTTTTGTTTCTTCGGTGCTGATCCATCAAGTGGTGGGAAGTTCGACATAGGGCAAGACCCTAGCGGTGGATTTAGCCTCATCGCATATGCTGGTGCACATGAGTGACGCACTAGACCTAGACGCGATTGAAGCCAACTTAAGCGATGTTGAAGTTGCCCTTGAGCGCCTTGAGTCGGGCACTTATTTCACTGATGAAATTTCGGGATCAGCGCTAAGCGAAGATGTACTCAGCGCCAACCCAACTGCACGCCACGCTTAGCGGTCGCGCATTTTTGCGAGCAAGCGCAAAATTTCGAGGTACAGCCACACAAGTGTGACCATGATGCCAAGCGCAGCGAACCACTCCATGTGTTTCGGTGCACCCGCTGCCTCAGCCTTATCAATGAAATCGAAGTCAAGTGCCAAGTTCATTGCAGCAAGACCAGCAACTAACACGCTGAAGCCGATGCTCATTCCACTTGACCCAGTTGGAATCAAACTTGAACCAAACATGCCAACAATGAACGAGAACAAATAAAACGCAGCCAGACCGAGCGTTGCGCCAATCACGATGCGACGGAACTTGTCGGTTACGCGCAAGATGCCGGTGCGATACAACGTGAGCATCACCACGAATACACCGATGGTTGCGCCAACTGCTTGCAGCACAATGCCCGGGTACTGAATGTTGAATACTTTTGAAATTGCACCAACAACTGCGCCTTCGGCCAGTGCATACACCGGAGCCAGGAATCGAGCGGTGGTTGGCTTAAAGGTGGCGACCAACACGCTGACGAATCCAACGATCAAAGCGATCATTGCCCAACTCGGGAACGTAACAGCTTCTCCCACACCAATGGTTTGCACCGAGCTCCAGCCGAAGGTGGCTGCGGCAACGAGTAACACCATGAGAAACAGGGTTGCGCTCATTGCGCCATTTGCGGTCATCGGGTTGGCAGAGCGCCATGGCGAAATGGGGCCGTCAGTTATTGGGGCGTTCCACGTGGTCTGTGTGTCGGTTGCCGAGCCGCCTTTGGGAGCTGCCCAACCGGCCTGCTCGGGGGTCTTTTCGACCGCTTTTGCGAATGCTTTGTCATTTAACAGAGGGTTTGCCATGAACAAATAATACGACACCCCTGTGAAAAATGTCCGTCAGGTGCCCCTTAAAAACACCCTTGTTTTTTGGGGTTTGGTGGTGTCGGTGCTTGACCCTGTCGGTATCGTTACCCCGTTCCCGCCTATAAGGAGTCACTGTGGCCAAAGACCGTATCGATCGTGACGAAGAAGACCTAGTCCGTCTCTATCTCACCGACATCGGCCAGTACGCCCTCCTCACCAAGGACGACGAAGTTCGTTTGGCGAAGGCAATTGAAACCGGCAAGCAAGCAACCGCCGAACTTGAAACGAACGATAAGACCATTACTCCAAACCGTCGCCGCGAACTTCGCAAAGACCAGCGCGATGGAACTAAAGCAGAGCGTCAATTCGTACAAAGCAACTTGCGCCTCGTGGTGTCGATTGCCAAGAAGTATCAGGCATCTGGTCTTCCACTGCTCGACCTCATTCAAGAAGGCAACCTTGGCCTGATGCACGCCGTCGAAAAGTTTGACTGGCGTAAGGGTTTTAAATTCTCTACCTATGCAACATGGTGGATCCGTCAGGCAATTACGCGCGGCATTGCAAACACAGGCCGCACCATTTACGACGGTGATCCACGACCCTTCGAGGTCTGGATAGAGGAGCGGCAAAGCCCCGACGTTATAAGCGTCCAATTCGTCATGATAGTTCGACAAAGCAAAGACCACGACGCCCCTCTGTGCATAGTCTTGCATCGCACTGATATACGAGGAGGCGACTGAATACTGGCCAAAGTAATACTCGAAGGTCGATTGATTGAAATCACGCGACAACTGCCACGAGTTATTCATAACAATGGCACCAGCGGTATCGGCTTCACTCACCATTACGGCGCGTTCATTCCACGTCGAACCTGTCTGATAATCCCACGTCCCGAGAAACAGATCGGCACCAGAGGCGACGCCTTCGACGGCATCGATGCCAGTTCCGCCTCGACCAACGGCGATACTCGCCACTGCCGTGCCATGGTCATCGCGCGCATCCAAATTTGAAACGGAAGAGTGCGTCACGTTCACTCCGTCGAACGTTTCATGGCTCAAACGGACCGCGTTATCCATGATGGCAATCGTTTGCCCTGCCCCGGTCAGCCCGACGGACCGCGCATAATCGACACGCGCCGCTTCGAGCGGACGGCCACCGCGCCAATTCACGTTGTTGGTAAAATTCGCAGTGTTACGGACGGCACGGACAGCGGCCATCGAGAACTCGGTCACGAACCCACGAACCCACCCAGTTCCGAGTTCGCCGCCAGGACCCCAAGTCGATTTCGAATATTGCTCGCTCAGTGCAGAGCTAGAGCCACCGTAAGAATAGTCAGTTTCGTCCTCACCACTGCCGCCACAACCGATAAGAGCGCAAAGCGATAGTATGGAGGTCGTTCTGTAAATTGCAGAACAACGCATTGCATGAGCCTTTAAAAAGCACAGCAACAGACCTGCCGCAGCAGGAAACCCAATAAATCAATACAAATGTAACAACTGCATCCGCCAAAATAAGCGGTAAGCGATCCGTTGCAGAAATCAAAATGAGGTAAAAAATCACCACTTAAGGTTTAACAACTCATGAGATAAATCTCACACGAAGTTAGGTCAAGGGTTGAAATTCCAAATCTGACGCTCCGTAATTGCGAGG
>JALQUZ010000030.1 GCA_023263695.1 Ilumatobacteraceae bacterium | reverse complement strand
GGCAGTGCATTACCCAGGGCTCTCTACCCACCCGCAACATGCTCTCGCTGCTAAACAGATGCGTCAATTTGGTTCGCTTCTCAGCTTTGAAGTTGCTGGTGGTAAAGATGCAGCACGCAAAGTTGTTGATGGATTGAATCTGGTTCGTCCTGCTGTGTCACTCGGCGGTCCCGAGACACTCATTTGTCACCCAGCGAGCAGCACACACGTTGGTGTTACTCCAGAAGACCAAGTAACAGCAGGAATCACACAAGGGTTGTTGCGCGTGTCTGTAGGACTGGAATCTGCAACTGATGTAATTGCGGACTTTCAACAAGTCCTTGCTTCGTTGTAACAGCGCATACAGCGCTGAACGGTTTAACGCTCTTCTTTGAAGATGACGTGCTTGCGTACGACTGGGTCGTACTTCTTCAACTCAAGACGCTCGCGTGAGTTCACCTTGTTCTTACGGGTGACGTACACATAGCCAGTGTCGGCAGTGCTACGAAGCTTGATGATTGGACGCTTGTCTTTACTTTTTGCAGCCATGATTCGTTCTCAGACTTTCTGTCCCGTTGCACGGATGTCGGCGACTACGCGCTCAATGCCGCGCTTGTCGATGGTACGAAGGCCCTTTGCACTGATGTGCAAGGTGATCCAGCGCTTCTCTGAAGGCAACCAGAAACGCTTCTTTTGGGAGTTGACCTTCCACCAGCGCTTGCTCTTGATATTGGAGTGGGATACAGAGTGACCCGTTGAAGGGCGCTTCCCGAGGACGTCACAGCGATTTGGCATTGGACAAGTATAGACAGGGACTTAGCCCCGCTACACTGGCAAACCTATGAAGAAGGACACCCACCCGGAGTACAACTTTGTTGTCCTCGAAGACAGCTCAGCCAACTACCGCTTTTTGACCCGCAGCACCATGAAGGTGGATGCCACCAAGACCACGGTCTGGGAAGACGGCGAGACGTACCCAGTGGTGCAGCTTGAAATTTCGAACGCAAGCCACCCCTTCTTTACCGGTCAGATGAAGATCATCGACTCCGCAGGTCGCGTTGAGCGCTTCAACAAGCGTTACGGCACCCGCAAAAAGGCAGTCGCAAAGAAAGAGCCAGCCGCTAAAAAGTAGGCACTCTTCGCTGATTACTTCAGCGAATCAATAATTGATTGAATTCCTGCAACTGTTGTTCGTGGATTCACAATGCACAAACGCAAAACTGTTTCGCCGTTCCAACTACTTGGAACAACAAATGCGAGCCCGCGTTCCAAAATTCTGTCGCTCCACTGCTGATACTGCTGCGCGTTCCAACCAATTCGCTTGAACACGATGACCGAAAGCTCTGGCTCAAGCACCAAATCGACATGTGTTGCGCTGCGAATGATGTCTGCCGATTCGCGTGTGACATGAAGCGTTGCCTCCATGGCATCGCGATACGCATCGGTGCCGTGCATAGCCAAGCTGAACCACACGGGCAATCCACGTGCGCGACGCGACAAGTGATGCGCGAGGTCGGCTGGGTTCATTGCTTCGTCTTTAAGTTTGTCTGACTCTTGCTGCAACACATCCAAATACTCGGCGTGTTGAGTGTGCGCCTGACGTGCAATTTCTGGATTGCGATACAACAGTGCACACGAATCGTATGGACCAAACAACCATTTGTGTGGGTCGACAATAAGACTGTCGCATTGTTCAATTCCTGTGAAGAGATGTCGAACACTTGGTGCACATAACGCTGCAGCGCCATATGCGCCGTCTACATGGAACCAAGCGCCAAGCCTGCGGGCCTGCTCACCTATTCCCTGCAAGTCGTCAACTACACCTACGTTGGTGGTTCCCGATGTTGCGACTACGGCACACACTCGCGACTTATCAGTTTCGCTCAGTGAGTCGATGAGTTGCTTCATTGCTGCACCAGAGGTTTTGCCGCGCTCGTCGACGGGAACTTTCTGTACATCGGCGTCCATCACTTTTGCGGCCTGTGCGACCGATGAGTGCGAACCACCCGAGGCAATAATGAGTGGGCGCATTGAGTCGAGTGCCCCATTGGCTTTGCTACGCCAATTCCAGCGAGCTGCAAGTAGCGCCGAGAGATTGCCAGCTGTTCCGCCAGTAACAAATACGCCGCCCGTTTCTGCGGGCATTCCCGCTAAGTCGGCTATCCACCGCAACGCCTGATTTTCGGCGTACACAGCACCCGCTCCTTCAAGCCACGACCCTGCATATACGTTCGATACCGAAACAACAAGGTCGAATAACAACGAACTTTCAGTTGGTGCACCAGGCACGAATGACAGGAACAATGGGTGGTCCACACTGATGCACGACGGTGCAAGTTCGTCGATGAACTCTTGCAACACTTCTAAACCGTTGCGACCTTCAGGCTTGATGGTTTGACCAACGATGTTGTTCAGCTCGCTGAGTGTGTATGGCTTGTCGAGTGGAGGCGGATCCATCTTGGTTCGCTCCATTGCGTACTTCACAATGGCAACGGCAAGCTCCGCGCTTTCCTCGTCGTAAAAATGCATCAGTTGTGGTTTGGAAATGTCGCTCACATCAACTCTTTTGCGCTGCGAGCACTGCTTGACGAGTTGGCAACGAAGGAACAGCGCCTTTCACGGTGGTTGCTAGCGCACCTGCGATTGCACCCATGCGGGCGGCATCTTCAATGCTTGATCCACGAGAAAGTTCGGCGCATGTTGCACCAATAAATGCATCACCAGCGCCAACCGTGTCGACTGGAGTCACTTTGTATGGGGCGATATGAGTGGTTGAAGTTGCTGTGTCGATACTTGCTCCGTCGGCACCAAGAGTGGTGACGACCGTTACAACACCCGATTGCAATAGTTGCTTCGTGCCACCAATTGCAGCTGATTCTGTTTCGTTTGGCACCACGATGTTCGCAAGCGACAACAGTGATTCAGGAATATCGCGTGCTGGAGCAGGGTTCAATACGGTGATTGACCCATTGCTTTGCGCTTGCATAAATGCCACTTCAATAGTGTGAAGCGGTACTTCTAACTGCGCAAGAACTACACGTGAATTCGGAATGACAAAATTGTCTTCAACGCCCACTTGAGCATTTGCGCCAGCAACCACCACAATCTCGTTCTCGCCGTGGCTATCCACATTGATAAAAGCGCGCCCAGTTGGAACCGAAACTGTCCGCAGATGCGAGGTGTCAATACCCTCGCCTTCAAGCACCGAACGTAACAGCGTTCCTGCATCGTCATTGCCAACGCAACCAACGAACGCGGTTTTGGCGCCCATGCGCGCGCACGCTACGGCCTGATTCACACCCTTGCCACCTGGGTACTCGGCGTAGCCGAGTGCAATCAATGTTTCGCCCGGTGTTGGTAAGTGATCCAAATTCGCAACCAAGTCGAGGTTGGCGCTACCCACTACGACGACATCAAAGATCGGTTCTGTCACACCTCTACTTTTACACACGCGACTAGAGTCGGCGTCATGTCTTCACGAGTAAAAATGATTCTTGACTGCGACCCTGGCCATGACGACGCAATGGCTTTAGTCGTTGCCGCGAACCACGCCGACCTGCTTGGTGTCACCACGGTGGCTGGTAACGCGCCTATTACAGCCACCACCCGCAACGCGCGCATTGTGTTGGACATGATTGGAAGCACTGCACCGCTTCACCAAGGTGCTCGCCGCCCACTTGTGGCAGAACCGAAAGATGCTTCTTACGTTCACGGCGAAAGTGGACTAGACGGCGCAGACCTACCAGAGCCTTCACGCCCTGCCGACAGCGAAGACGCAGTGCAGTTCATTATTGACACGTGTCGCAACACCGAAGGCATTTGGTTGGTGCCAACTGGACCTCTCACCAACATTGCACTCGCAATTCGCACCGCACCAGACATCGCACACAAGATTGCCGGCATCTCGCTGATGGGCGGTGGAACATTTGGTAACCGCAGCACTGCAGCGGAGTTCAATATTTGGGCAGACCCTGAAGCCGCGGCGATGGTGTTTGACTACGGCGGGAAATTGATTATGAGCGGACTCGACGTAACACACAAGTTGCAGGCAACTCCAGAGCGCATTGAAAAAGTTCGCGCATTGCCAGGAAAACTTGCTGGCGTTTTGGCCGACCTCTTCGTATTCTTTAGCGATGTATATGTAAGCCGTCACGACAACATGCGTGGTGGCGCAGTACATGACCCATGTGCAGTGTTAGCACTCACCCATCCAGAACTCTTCACCATGAAGGATCAACACGTGGTCGTTGAAACCTCGGGCGAACACAGTCGCGGAATGACCCTTGTGGATATGCGCGGGCTCAAAGAACGCAAGAACCCGAATTGCACCGTGGTATGGGATGTAGACGCCGAAGCTGCTTTCAACGTGATCGTTGAATCGATTGGCGCCTTCTCTTCGTAGTTAGCGCCAGCTCAGCAGGGTTTCGAGGTCGGTCATGTCAAATGGACCAGCACTCGTCAAAATAATGTGCTCTGCTCCAGCCTGCTTGTATGCCTCGAACAACTCTGGCGTTACTTCCTTCGGATAGATGGCGACTGTGCGCTCGATCTCCTTCGGATTACGACCAACCTTTGCACACCACTCATCAAGAATCTTGATTTTGTTGGCATAGCTTTCTGGCGGGCCAAAGTAGTTGTATTGCTGAGCGTGCTCGGCGACTAGACGCAACGTGCGCTTCTCTCCACCGCCACCAATCATGATTGGAATGTTGCCATTCACTGGCTGCGGATTCAGTTTGCTCATACGATTTTTAATGACCGGAAGTCCGGCTTCAAGCAGCTTCAAACGCTCAACTGCTGTGCCGAATTCGTATCCATATTCGGTGTAGTCGCGCTCAAACCAACCCGATCCAAGACCAAGCACGAAACGACCATCGCTGATGTGATCGATGGTACGTGCCATGTCGGCGAGCAACTGTGGGTTGCGATACGTAAAGCACGTGACCAACGCGCCAATTTGTGCATGACAGGTATCTGCAGCCATTGCAGCAAGCAGCGTGTAACACTCGAAGTGGCGCTCTTCAGGGTCGCCAGACAGTGGGTAAAAGTGGTCCCATGTCCAGATGCTGTCAACACCCATTGCATCGGCGGTTCGCCATGCAGTGCGCATTTCTTTCACGGTTGTTGCCTGTGGCCAAAGTTGTACACCGATTTTCATATGAGTGCCTTTCGTGGGGGTTGAACGAGTTAGAGAAACTTCTTGAGGATGGAGAATTTACGTGCCGTATATGGCGGGTAGGCCAAAGGAGCATCAAGTTTTGTAGAGCGCTTCAGCACTGGCTTTAGGTGTTGGAACACATCAACTCCTTGTTGACCGTGATAGGAGCCCATTCCACTCTCGCCAACTCCACCGAATGGCAAGTACGGGCCAGTCATATGGAAGATAGTTCCATTTACCGTGACGCCACCAGATGTGGTGTGAGCAACAACCTTTTCGCTCACCTTCGAGTCTTCGGCGAACACGTACAGCGCAAGTGGGTGTTGACGACCGTTCACGAAGCTGAGTGCTTCATCGATTGAGTCAATTTCAATAACCGGAAGAATTGGTCCAAAGATTTCTTCTTGCATCACTGGCGATGACTTGTCGACATTCACGAGCACCGTTGGCGCAATGTAGCGCTCGCTCTCTTCAGTTTGACCACCAACCGCAACTGTTCCCGAGCTAATCATGGCCTTCAATCGTGTGAAGTGACGAGGCGACACCACACGTGCGTAATCCTTACTTGCATGAGGGTCAGCACCATAGAACTCGGTAACTGATTCGCCAATGGCTTTAACCAATTTGTCTGCTACCGATTTGTGCGCCAACACGTAGTCGGGAGCAACACACGTTTGACCAGCGTTCACGAACTTTGCCCACGCGATGCGTTTCGCAGCAATGTTGATGTTTGCCGAAGCGTCGACAATGGTTGGGCTCTTTCCACCAAGTTCGAGTGTGACTGGTGTGAGGTTTTCGGCTGCAGCGCGCATCACAATGCGACCAACAGTTCCGTTACCTGTGTAGAAAATGTGTTCAAACTTTTGAGCAAGTAGTTCTGTTGTTTCTTGAACTCCACCTTCAACGATGGCAATTGCCTGTTTGTCGAAGTATTGCGGCACAAACTTTGCAAGCGCCGCAGACGTTGCAGACGAAACTTCAGAAGGCTTTAGCACCACCGCGTTACCGGCAGCAATTGCGCCAGCAGCAGGCACAAGCAGCAGCTGCACTGGGTAGTTCCATGGAGCAATGACCAACACGGTTCCAAGAGGCTCGGGAATACGACGCGATGAACCAGGCTTCGACACCATTGGCGTAGGAACCTTGCGGACCGAAGTCCACTTCTTCAGGTTCTTCAACATCAATTTCACTTCGGTAATGGTGAACCCCAGGTCGTACAACCAAGCTTCTTCCACACCGCGGCCGAGGTCGGTCTTCAACGCAGCCGAGAACTCGTCTTGGTGCTCTTCGAGCATCCGGATCATGGCTTCGAGTTGGGCTTTACGCCACGCAAGCGGACGGGTGACGCCCGACTGGAATGCTGAGCGAGTTTGACTGACGACCTGACCAATATTGAGCTGACTCATATGAGCGAGACTAACCCACGACTTCTGGAACTACTGGAGCGGACGACGAGATTCGAACTCGCGACCCTCACCTTGGCAAGGTGATGCTCTACCAACTGAGCCACGTCCGCATGTATTACGGATTTGAGTTTAGCAGGGGGTCTGCATTCCTCAACACGTCAGCTTTGGCAGCTTCCGACGTGCCATATCGCACCACCCCAGCTAACGATGTGAGCACCACGACCGCTCCAATCATTTGCCAAGGCTTAATTCGCTGGTCGAAAATGATCCATGCAAAACACATAGAGATAACGGGGCCAAGCAAACAAATCAGTGAAGAAGTTGATGCAGCAACAAATTTTTGCGCCCACACAATTGAGGTGTGACCGACAGTTCCAGGAACGAGGGTCATGATGAGCACGAGCAAGAAATCATGTCGAGAAATTGCCGTGAGATCCTTGCTTGTAATCAGCGCCCAACCACCTGCAAGTACCGCCTGAATAAGAGAAATGCTGAACATAAATGACCACGTGTTGAAACCCTCGGTACGCATCTTCTTCGAAGCAACAAAGTAGCCAGTCCACAGCACTGCATTGATGAGCGCAAGACTGTCGCCGTACACCGTTGCTCCTCCACCGCCGCCAGCAGCGATGACCACGAGCGCAACGCCACAGAAACTGCTGAAAGCGCACAGCACTTGCAACTTGGAGATCTTTTCTTTCAAATAACTTGGCGCGATAAACAGCATCATCGCCGATGACGTGCTGCCGATGAGTGTTGCATTAGCAATGGACGTGTTGGTGAATGACATAAAGCCAAAAATGGTGGAGGTACCAAAAAATATTCCAGGTACCAGTGCACTTCGCAAAATGCGCAAACTAATTTCCGATTTTCTGTTTCGCGCAATGAAAAACAACACAAACGGCAACATGGTGACTCTGTAGAAGATTGTTGAGTTCACCGACATGTCGATAGCAACAGTCAGAATTGGGCCAATGCCCCACGCAAGGTTCGCAAGCAATACTCCGCTAATAGGAAACACCTGAGCGCGAGCGCTGATTGCGCTTCCCGCACGCGCTACTTTGTTCACGCTTTGGCGTCGGGTGGGCGCAAGTCAACACGCAACACTAAAAATCCATCTTCAATGGATGCTTGCGAGTCGCCGATCATGGCAAAATCTTGAAAGTCCATTTGTGCTTGCGTGAGAAACATTTGACGCTCCTCGCCAGCAACAGGCGGAAGCGGACGACGCTTCACAGCGGACGCACGGTCCTTGAATCGAGCAATCATTTCGGAGGGATCAAATGCAGCCATTGAGTAAAACTACCTAACTGTCACTTCAACAACGGGTCAATTGGCTTACGAGTTACAGGTAGTTCGGCTGGTGCTTTCCTCTGTGCATCCCTGCGACCATTGACCACAGGAGCAACTCGTGGTCGAGGGGCGGGACTGAATTTACGCGGAGCGGTGTTGCGAACGCTTACTGGCATCACTTCGTCGGCCTCACCCATCAATAATTCACGTTCGCGGGCAGACGACTCCTCGTATCGGCGATCACTCATAATTTCCAAGCGTGCTAGTGCTGGCGGTTCAGGCATTGCGGTCTTCCAAAACCACCATGTCAACACCGACAGTGCGCCACCGGCAGAAAGGCAGACAAGAGAGACGAATGCAACGCGTAGGGAGAGTGCAACCACAACGAATGACGCGGACATAGCACCACAAACCTACCGCAGCCGACCATACTGATGAACATGTCTGCGCAAGTCGTAAATGTGCTCAGTTCCGTTGCATTTATTGCTGTGCTTTCATCCATTATTTGGTGGCTGCGTTCGCGCGATACTCACTGGTCTTCATCCGACGGATCTCGATGCATTTGCCAAATGGCCCTTGCTCTCACCGGATCTTCACCAAAATGGAGTGAAGCTCGTGTGGTGATCGACTCGGCACATGCAGTGGTGATGTGCAAAAGCCGTGGAAAACGCGGGCGATCACTGAGCGGAGCCTGGAGCGTGATTGGCCAACCTCACGCTTCACACGTAAATGTGTCCGATGCACATGTGCGAACGTACGCACTCTGCAGACGAGACAATGCGGACATTCTCGCAATATTGCGAGTGCCTGCAAGCAGTCGCAGCGTCAGTGTGCTTGACGCTCTGCTTCCCCGTTAAAACGTTCGTTCAAGAAACGACTGAATTGGAGCACCAACTTGGTCGAAATTGATTAGGAACGCATCATGTCCGTGTGGCGAATCGATTTCAACATATTGAGAGTCCACTCCCTTTTCGGAAAGAATTGAGTGGATCTGCTTCTGCTGATATGTGGGATACAAAATGTCACTTGAAATACCCATCACCAATGCTGGAGCTGTAATTCGAGACATAGCAGTGTCTAGCGAGCCGCGACCACGAGCAATGTCATGAAGATCCATTGCTTTTCCGATAATGAGATAACTGTTGGTGTCGAATCGACGAATGAGACGATCGCCGTGGTGGTCGAGGTAACCCTCCACCTCAAACCTGTCCCACAAACCAAGTCCGTTGTAGTCGGCATCCATGTCGACAAGTGCACGACCGAATCGTTCGGTGAATACGTTGTCGCTCCGGAATGTGACCTGTGAAATCATGCGCGCAATTGCCAAACCTTCCCACGGTCCTTCACCAATGGCTGCGTCGTAGTACTCGCCATTACGCCATTTTGGATCGAGGCGAATCGCTCGGCGACCGATTGCACCCCAAGCAATTTGTTGCGCAGTTGCTTGCGCACACGTTGCAATAGGAATGATCGTTTTTACGCGATCGGGAAATGTGACTGCCCATTCGAGAACTTGCATGCCGCCCATGGACCCGCCAACAACGCTGTGCCACACGCGAATGCCAAGCATGTCGGTGAGTCGTACCTGTGCGCGCACCATGTCACGAACCGTGATGACAGGAAAACGAGGACCATACAACTGGCCATCTTCTGGATGCGCTGTTGCTGGGCCTGTTGAACCCTGACATCCACCGATGACATTGCTGCACACCACAAACCATTGGTTCGTATCAATTGCTTTGCCTGGTCCGACAACACCTTCCCACCAACCTGGGGTGGGGTTACCTTCTTCTGCAGCGCCTGTGACGTGACTATCACCTGTCCACGCGTGACAAATCAAAATCGCATTTGTTGCATCTGCATTCAGGGTTCCCCATGTTTCGTAGGCAATGGAAACATTGCTCAGCACTTTTCCGCCGTCGAGCGCAAACGGTCGATCTTCTGGGAAGTGTGCAAACTTGCGACTGCCCACAGGCATGCCAGGAAACCATGCTCCTGTTGCTGGGTAATCATGTCGGGTCATACATTTTCCTCTGTAACGAAACTATGCGTTTTTGCAGTTCGTCACGCTCACCCAACTGAGCCAGCCCGTTGCTACGCCTGTTGGCGTAACCACATCTTTCGCATTTCGCGAAATGGCACCGTGGGAAAACCCGGTTGCCGGACCTGTTGGTCGCTCGTGATGTACTACTTGCATTGCCCGCCCGACTGAGCGGCCGGGAAGGCGTTGCATCAAGAAGGATACCTGCCGATATCGTCAAATCAGCGCAGCGGGCATTGTTGGCGCTGTAAGAGGTTGTTGGCGCATGTCTCGCGCCTCAACCTCGTTTTTCTTTGGTAATTACTGTGCAGAACTTTCTGACTCCTCTAGCCGTCCCATTTGGCACTCCACCACACGGATTCGGAAGTCACGCCGTGGGCGTTATTCCCGCGGGAACTTCAGTCGCCACATTTGGAGGCACTGCACTCTCGCGCATTGAATTCGCGAAGTTCGAGGCCGAACGACGAAGCAGGTCACTGCAGGTAAATACCAACCTCATCTTTTTGGGCCCTCCATCACGTGAACCAGGAGACTCCATCAATCACTCATGTGAACCAAACTGCGGAATGCGCAATGCAACCACCATTGTTGCCATGCGAGACATAGCGGTTGGCGAAGAACTGACCTTCGACTACGCAATGAGCGACGCAAGTGACTACGACGAGTTTGATTGCAACTGTGGAACAACGCTGTGCAGGGGTCGTGTACAGGCAGATGATTGGCGACTAGATACTTTGCGTCACCGATATCGTGGGTTTTTTTCGCCTTACATTCAGCGAAAAATTGACGCCGAACAACATCAAGCACTGCTTACAAAACGCGATGTTGAGACTCTGTTGGAAACCTACGACAGCAATCCACAAGAAGCACTAAGCACTGCTCTGCGAAAGTGTTTGGGCATTCCATTTGCAAACTGGGAAACGCTTGCCGAATGTGTCGCCTTGCGAATCGAAGACATCGAGCCACTTCTTCAGTTGAATACCGATGCACTTGATTCTCTAGCAAAAAGACTGAATGAAACGCGCGGCGCCGGTCTGTAGCCGCGTGTAGGTTTGCATCGTTATGTACAGGTTTCTCCTACGCCCGAAATGGATCGCCACTCACGTATTGGTAATCACCTTGATGGTGGTGATGGTGAATTTGGCCAACTGGCAATGGCATCGTTACCACGAGCGCAAGGATTTCAACTCCACACTCGTGCACCGATTTGATGCGCCCATCAAACCTCTTGCGGAATTGCTCTCAAGCGCCGACCCAACAGATATTGAATGGATGCCAGCTGAAGTATCGGGAACGTACCTTTTGGGCGAAGACGTGAGTTTGGTGAATGTTTCACAAAACGGAATTGCCGGTTATGACGCAATTACTCCGCTACTCATGGCCGACGGCAAGGTTGTATTGGTGAACCGAGGATTCGTTCCACTGGCAGAGGCGTTTCCTTCTGCTCCAATCGGACAAATCTCACTGCTTGGACGAGTTCGCGCAACGAGCAAGCGTCGCACGGGTGAAGTCTCCGACCCTGCAACGGGTGAACTTGCCGAAATTCACCGAATGGACATTGCGCGCCTGCAGAAACAGATTGAAGGCGAACTGGTTCCGGTGTACGTGCAATTGTTGAAAAGTACTCCTGCCGAATCAAATTCTCTCTCCACCATTGCTGATCCAGAGTTCAGCAATGGTCCGCACCTGAGTTACACCATTCAGTGGTTGCTGTTCACCATGTGCGCCGCAGGCGGTTGGTTTGCGCTTGTGAAACGTGAAGTAGCAAAGCAGCGAACTGCTTAATGCTGGTTTTCTAATTGAGCCATTCGTCTGAATTGCTCAACAACATCGGGACTCTTGTGAGAGGAATCCTTACTTCGGTACACCGTGTCGACGTTGACGCTGATGCGACCGAATTCCTTCCACGTTGCAAACGATTTCTTGGGATCTCCAAGAATGTCAGCGCAAATTTCACGCGCGGCATCAAAGGCATCCATCCCCTGTGCCTGACGAGCACTTGCTTCGCTTAACACATACGCCAAGTATTCGCGCACGCGCGTTACCCCTGCTTTATCGGTGAGTGGCCCGTGACCAGGAACCACAGTTTCAACATTCAGAGAATTGATGAGATCGCAAGCTGCAATCCAATTTTCTAGTGGTCCAGCCCACACAATTGGAGCACCACCGATAAACAGAATGTCCCCTGTGTACACAGTCTGCGCATCAGGAACGAACGCAATGGTGTCTCCTGCAGTATGTGCAGGGCCAACTTCGATGAGTTGAACATCTCGCCCACCGGCCTGCACCGTGAGTTGACCAGTAAACGTTTGCGTTGGCAAAGTCATGTCAATTCCATCAAATTCGAAGTCACCAAAGAATGACCGGAAGAGATCACCAACTTCACCAGGCGCCTTGTTCAACGCGGCCAACATGGCTGGTGGAACTTCAGTCATTTCATGAGCTGTTGCCGCGGAGGCAACAATTTCTGCCCCGACAACCAGTTCATTGCCATAACAGTGATCACCATTGGCGTGAGTATTCACGACGGTTGCGATTGGCGCTGACTGAGTTGCGCCTTTCATGGCGTCAAGCATTGACGCAGTCAGTTTCAAGTCAAACAGCGTGTCAACAAGCAGCGAAGACCCTTGCCCCACGATGAGCCCCGCATTGCTATACCCCCAACCACCATCGGGTTGCAGGTACGCGTAACAATTGTTCCCAATTTCATGAAGACCGAGCGAATAATTGGTATCCATGTTGAGGAACCTTTCTTACTGAAGGCGCGTAAGCCCAGACTTTAAATTGCGTACCGCTTGAGCAATGCGCTGTTCGTTTTCAATGAGCGCAAAGCGAGCGAAACCTTCTCCGCCAGGACCAAAACCGGCACCCGGCGAAAGCGCAACATTGCAGTCACGAACCAAGTGACTGCAGAACTCCACAGAGTCCATGTCTTTGTATGCTTCGGGAATTGGCGCCCACACAAACATGGAACCGCGTGATTTAGGAATGTGCCAACCGATTCTGTCAAGACCATCGATGAGAGCGTTCCGACGGCTTTCGTAAATGTTTGATACTTCCTGTGGGAAGTCTTGCGCTTCGTTCAACGTGACCGTTGCAGCAATTTGCACTGGCTGAAAAGTTCCGTAGTCGAGATAACTCTTCAACTTCATGAGCGCACCGACAACTTGCTCGTTTCCTGCCATGAATGCAACGCGCCATCCGGCCATGGAGAAGCTCTTCGTCATGGAATACAACTCGACGGCGCATTCCATTGCGCCTTCAGCTTGCAGAATGGATGGCGGCTTGTAACCATCGAATCCAACGTCGGCATATGCGAAGTCGTGGACCACGATCATGTCGCGCTCACGACAGAAGTCCACAACGCGCTGCATGAACGGAAGATCGACGGTGGCTCCCGTTGGGTTGTGCGGGAATGACACCACCAGCACCCGTGGTCGCGGCCAACCGTTCTTGTACGCCTCGGTGAGGTTTTCGAAGAACTCATCTGAATATTGCTGATCGTCGATAACTTGCTGACTTTGCATAGGCACCTGACGAACGTCTGCGCCGGCGAAGATCGGGCCATAAATGTGAATTGGATAACTAGGACTTGGAACAATTGCAGCATCGCCACGGTCGAGCAACACCCACATAAGGTGACTGAAGCCTTCTTTAGAACCAATGGTGTTCGTAATTTGCGTTTCTGGGTTTAACTTCACTCCCCAGTTACGCATGTACATGTCGGCAACTGCTTCGCGAAGTTTTGGCAAACCTCGCGATAGTGAATAACGATGGTTCTTCGAGTTCTGAGCGGCTTCAATCAACTTGTCGACTGCGATTTGAGGTGAAGGAATGTCTGGGTTTCCGAAACCCAAGTCAACTACGTCGTTTCCTTCGTGCCGCGCCTGAATCTTCAGGTTGTTGATGATGGTGAAGACGTACGGGGGCAGATTGGTGATGCGTCGAAATTCCACAGAGACAAACTAGTCGTGAAGGTGCAGTAAAGCGGCACCAATTGCACCGGCTCGCTCGCCCAAATGTGCAGACTTCAGCACAGGGTGAACCCTGTGGCTTGGGGCATACAACATGGTGGCAAAGCGTTCCTGAACACGTGGCAGAAGGATGTCGGCATTTTCCATGACACCACCACCAATCACGATGGTGTCGGGGTCGGACATGTTGGCAATATTGGCGAGCCCAAGAGCAACCCACGTGCAGAATTCGTCAAGCACCTTGATTGAAGGAACGTCACCCGACCTAGCGCGATCGATCACTGCCTCGCCTGCAATTCCCCCTGCCAAGTAAGACAGCCCAGCACCCGATGCGTATCGCTCCCAGCATCCGCGTTGACCACATGGACAAACGTGTCCGTCTGCTTGCACCACCATGTGGCCAACTTCGCCAGCATGACCATGCGCACCATGCTGCAATGCGCCACCCGAAACAAGTCCGCCACCAATTCCCGTTCCTAATGTGACCATCCACATGTCGCGCGATCCAACACCTGCGCCACGTTGCCATTCGGCAAGCGCAGCACACGTTGCGTCGTTGTCGCACCACACGGTTTCGCCCAACGCGTGTGCAAGTTGATCGCGAACGGGAAATTCAATTGCTGTGATCATGTTTGGTGAGGAACGAATAACACCTTCGCGAGAAATTAATCCGGGAACACCAAGTCCTACCGATGTATGTTCGCCGAGCTCGTGAACTATTGATGCAAGTGTTGCAACAAGTTGGTCGGCCGTAGGTGTTGGCTTGCGAACTTCGCGAACAACATTGCCACTGTCATCGATAACGACGCCAAGACATTTGGTGCCACCGACATCAATGCCTGCGGCGAGACTCACGATTCGGAGCGGGTCTTCAGTTCTTTCAGCGTGCTGAGAATGCGCATTTCAGCGCGACGCTTCACAAACCCTGGAAGTGGAATAACTAACTCAACGGCCAAGTCGTAGGCAACCCGAGTTCCACTTCCATCTGCATTGAACGAATAAGCACCACGAAGCGAGCGCATAATGTCGCCATCGACTAGATGCCACGACAATGCATGAGGTGCTTTTGAGTAGTCGTATTCCAAGGTGTAGTGAGTACTTCTGCCAAGCGCCGACGCACGGTATTCAACCCTGTGTGGTCGACCTTGTGCATCGCGTGTGAGCACCGTTGCTTCTTTAACGTCTTTCGCCCATTCGGGGTACTGCTCGAAACTGCTGGCAACGTCAAAGCATCGCTCTGCTGTTGCCGCAATGAATACCGAGTCGGAACCAGAATCAACCATGAGCACTATCTTTGCCGATTTCGCCCTCTGGCGCAGAAACGTCTGGAAGTATTCGCTTGCCAAAGGAACCGAACTTGCTCGCCCACAGACCGTTTAATCCGAGCCCAAGCAATGGCACCAACACCCCAAAAGCCAAAGTGCTGCCCGAAACTCCATTGGTAGACCTGCGAACCAGTGCCCCGCCCAGCCCCACCACGACCTGAACAGCGAGGGCGGAATTCATGATTCGCATCACCGACTTTGTGGCAACACCGTCAATCAGTAGGAACAGGCCAGCTACCGAAATTTCGTCACTTCGACTGCGCTGCACTGCCGAGAAATAGCCCCAAATAAATGTGGCCACTCCTACCGCAAAGAGCAGCAGATCGACAATGGCCACGAGCTTGCGCAGTGGCGAATTGAAGACGGCAACAGCAAGCACCGAAACGATTACAAAAATGGCCGTTAGAGCTGCGTTCATTTTCACAATCTTCATGTATTTACCTTCAGCACGTCGGCAAGTCTTGCAGTAAGCACGTTGTAATCAAATTCGGCAAGCGCCCGCTTGCGCGACGCTTCGCCCATCGCACGCAACTGTGATGGGTTGCTGAGTAACTCGTTTATTGCGCGAGCGACCTTGGCAACGTTGCCTGGCTCGTCGATGACAACACCAGTGACGCCATCCACAACCGCTTCAGCGGAACCGCCGCTTTGCCCTGCCACCTGAGGAATTCCACATGCTGCGGCTTCTGAGAACACAATACCGA
>JALQUZ010000002.1 GCA_023263695.1 Ilumatobacteraceae bacterium | reverse complement strand
CATTGTGACTATTGGCCAATATCTACGCCCGAGCGCACAACATTTGCCAGTCATGCGATATGCAGAGCCATCTGAATTTGAACACTACAAAAAGTTTGGTGAAGCGCTTGGCATCAACCACGTTGAATCAAGTCCGCTTACTCGTTCGAGCTATCACGCAAAAGACGCACATCGAAATTCATCCCCCCTAATTCACGCCTAAAGGAATACATGACAACGACATCACTTCGCGAAATTGCCGGGACCATTCAGTCGCAACGAACCATTGAGGGTGGCGGGTTTAGCGTGCGCCGCCCGTTTCCAACTGCGCAGCTCGATCAAATTGATCCATTTCTTTTGCTCGATGAAATGGGACCTGCCGATTATGCACCAGGTAAAGCTGTTGGTGCTCCAAGTCATCCGCATCGTGGATTCGAAACGGTGACATACATGTTGTCGGGAAGCATGGTGCACGAAGATTCAACGGGCACGAAAGCAGTCATCAAAAAGGGTGGAGTGCAATGGATGACTGCAGGTTCTGGAGTCATCCATAGTGAATTGCCAACTGATGACATGATGAAACTTGGTGGGCGGATGCATGGCTTCCAATTGTGGGTGAATTTGCCGGCAGCAAAGAAAATGATTGATCCTCGATATCAGGGTTATGAAGCCGAGGAAATGGCAACGGTGCAACTAGCCAAAGGCGGGCACATCCGTGTGGTTGCTGGCGTAGTACACGGGGCAAAAGGCCCTGTTGAAACGACTTCGCCAATGACTTATGCGCACGCGGTTTTGGAAGTGGGCGATGTCGTGGAGTGGTTGCCAGAAGAAGGACACACTGCTCTTATTCATGTGTTCGACGGTGAAGCGCGCGTGAATGAATCGACGAGTGTTTCAGGAGAAATGGTGGTGATGCAAAGAACTGCCGGGTTGGTGCGGGTGGAAGCGACTACTTCCGCAGCGCAAATTCTGATTATGGGTGGATTGCCGCTTGGTGAGCCGATGGTTCGCTATGGTCCATTCGTCATGAATACGAAGCAAGAGATCATTACTGCCGTTGAGGAATACAACGATGGCAAGTTGGTGAAGGTAGGGAAGAACAGCCTGTGAGTTCAACAATCGCCACCACTTCCGATTACATCGAGCGCATTGCGAAAGTTCGCGCTGCAATGACTGCACAGCTTGTAGATGCTGCATTGCTGTCAGTTGGTCATGACCTGCCGTATTTGTCTGGTTACGAAGCAATGCCGCTAGAGCGACTGACCATGTTGGTGGTTCCGCGTGTTGGGCAAGTGAGCATGGTTGTTCCGCGGCTAGAAGTGCCGAGAGTTGTTGCGCAACCGGAAGTGTTTTCCATTGTTCCGTGGAATGAAACAGACAATCCAATTGCGATCGTGGCAAAACTGCTGGGCAATGCCAAGCGAATTGCGGTTGGCGATCAAATGTGGGCTCGATTCCTTGTGGAGCTGTTGCCACACGTTCCTGGCGCAACGTTTACTCGTGCAGTAGATGTAGTTGGTGCATTGCGTATGTCGAAAGACGCAAGCGAAATTGCTGCCCTTCGCGCTGCGGGTGCTGCAGCCGACAGAGTTGCTGCACAGCTTCATGCGGGGAAGATTCCGCTTATTGGCCGTACTGAAGCTGCAGTTTCTGCCGACATTTCATCACGCTTAATCGCAGAAGGTCACAACGTGGTGAACTTTGCCATTGTTGCTGCGGGAGAAAATGCTGCGAGCCCACATCACCACGCGGGGTCGCGAGTAATTCGGGCAAATGAAATCGTGCTTTGTGATTTTGGCGGAACGATGAATGGTTATTGCAGCGACATCACCAGGTGCGTGTTTACTGGCCAGATAGCAAGCGACGTTGCCGATGCCTATGCAGTGTTGTTCGAATCGCAGGCTGCAGGAGTTGCTGCAGGAATTGTAGGGAATGCTTGTGAAGATGTAGATCGCGCTTCGCGCGATGTGATCGAAAAAGCGGGTTATGGCGAGTATTTCGTGCACCGCACCGGACATGGAATTGGCATGGAAGCCCACGAAGACCCGTACATGGTGAGTGGAAACAAGCTGCCAATTGCTGCAGGCCATGCGTTCAGTGTTGAACCAGGAATTTATATTCCCGGTAAGTGGGGCATGCGTTTGGAGGACATTGTCGTTGCCACATCGAGTGGTCCAGACTCGATGAATATGGCAGACCACAACTTGATCGTCGTTGAAGCCTAAGTTCTCTAGGTCATGATTCGTTTAGAAGCGGCAACAGTGATGTTGCAATGGGCCGTTGGAGGCCTTGCATTCTTGTGGTTTACCACCCGTCGAAATGAGGTTGGCGCTGGCTATGGCATGTTGTTGCGTATTACCTATGGCGCGTTTGCAGTAATAGCCGTTGTGTTAGGTAATCGCTACGGAGTCAGCGTGGTTCGTGAGGCCTCAAGTGTTGTCGTTGCGGCGAGCGCATTCGTACTCATTCGAAATAAGCGATCAAAGTTCGATTTGATTGCACCGCTACTTGGTGTGCCGGGAATTATTGCTGCAGGAATATCGGCGGCAAGCGAAGGCGGCGGTGGCGACGTAGTTGTGTCATTGCTGCGAATTATTGTTGGCACACTTTTTCTTGGTGCAGTGAGCGACACGATGTTGTTGGGGCACTGGTATTTGGTGCAGCCAGGAATGCCGCGAAAGTTGATCAATGAAATCACTACCGCAGTAATTTACGTGTGGCCTCTTGAAGTAGTGGTGTTGCTATTGCCAACTGGAATGATCAGCGTGATTAACGGATCAATTGATGATGGCTGGAATGGCGTGCTTGGTTGGTTCTGGCTTGCTTCTGCACTGCTTACCGGTGTGCTTGCTTTGGTTACGCGAGCAGCATTGAAAGAACGCAGCTATTCGGCGGTAATGGCCGCAACCGGTCTGATGTATTTGGCAATTCTTACTGCGTTTTGCACCGACATCGTCGGGCGTGCGCTACTCGCTTAGTGCGGTGAATGCGGCGCCACGAGCGCCCATGGCCGTGAGCGTTCCATGGCAAGTCCAAGTTCAAGCAGTAATTGCTCGCTGAAGTGCCGTCCGTTTACTTGCAGTGCAACAGGCAAGCCTTCAATGAGTCCTGACGGAATGGAAATTGCAGGGTTGCCGTACATGTTTGCTGGGAAAGTGAGTTTGCCGTTGTTTCCCATTCCAGCTTCGATTCCTCCGAAATTGGATGGCAAAGGACCTTCTGCATTAAATGCAACATCGGGGTTGCTGGCCGTAATGACGAAATCTACAGCTTGGAAAATTTCGTGCATTCGCTGATTGAGTGCAGCGCGGCGAGATTCAATTTTTGCCCGTGCTTCAGCTCCGTATTTGCCCAGTGTTGTTTCAAGCCCGAATCGCATTTCTGGGGTAAGTACTTCAGCGCATTCTGGCCAATGCTCGGCGAGTTGCATCTGAATTTCAATCATGCCGCTTATTGACCATGCTGCACCCATGCTGGGCAGAGTGGTGTCGACGGTGATGATCTGTAAGCCAGTGATTGACGCGAGATGAATTGCATATTCCTCAAGTTGTTGCCACATTGCAGGGGAGACCACCGCTCCGCCCCAGTTTGGAGCGAGCACCGCTGTTTTGCCGCGCAACGATTCGGCGTGACTTCCTAATTCGTGTTCCCAGTTTTCAACTCGCTGCAAGCTGAGGGGGTCTCGTGAGTCGTGTCCATTGCACACGTCAAACCAACGGGCAGTGTCGCGAATGCTGCGCGCCATCACTCCTGTGTTCACCGTGAGGTTTCCAAGTTCGGTGTATGGCGCGCGAGGGATTCTGCCAAAGGTTGCCTTGAGCCCAACAAGACCGGTGAAGCCTGCGGGAATTCGAATTGAACCTCCACCGTCCCCACCTGTTGCGATAGTGACAAGACCGCCGGCAACTGCGGACGCACTGCCGCCAGAAGATCCACCCGGAGTTCGCCCAATTTGCCAAGGGTTGTGCGTCGCACCATTGAGAACCGTGCGAGTGACATTGACACCTCCAAATTCACTTGCGGTGCATAACCCAATTGCATTTGCTCCACCAATGTTGGTAGCTCGTTCGACCATGACAGAGGTGTGCGTTGCTTTGCGGTCAGCGAAGACCACACATGCTTCGGTATATGGCCACCCTTCAACAGCATCAAGTTCTTTTACTCCGAGTGGAATTCCACCAAATGGTTTTGACACGTCAGCAGACTTTGCACGTTGTAGCGCACCATCTGGATCTAGAAATGAAAAAGCATTGAGCGAACTTTTTTCAATAGCGTCTAACGATGTTTGCAATTCTTCAAGCGGGGATCGTTCTTTGTTGCGGAAGGCCTCTACGAGCGAACAGGCATCGCCCATCCACGGAGTATCAGTTGTGCTCATTGTCTTAAAATAGTCGGCAAAATCGCTCTCTCTATTAGTGTGTTGAAGCGTTATGGATACCAAAGCCTTCCTCGGAATAGAACCCTCAGGAACGTTCGGACCGACAAATGGCAAATGGTCAATGGTCGTTCGGCCTGGTCTGGTTACTGGCGGCAACTTTTTGTGGGGTGGGTGCGGGTTGGCGGCTGCGGTTGCTGCAATTGAGGAACTGTCTGGACGCACATGTGTATGGGCGACTGCTCAATATCTGTCTTATGCGCGAACAGGCGAGACCATGGATATCGATGTCACGCTTGCTGTAGTTGGCCATCAAATCACGCAAGCGCGCGCAGTGTGTCACGTTGGTGATCGTGAAATTCTGACCGTGAATGCTGCGGTAGGTGAGCGTCCATTTGAATACGCACATTCCTATGTGACCATGCCCGACGTGCCGCCACCGAGTGCGTTGGTGCAGCGCGCTCATCGTGGAGATGTCTCAAACACCATTCATGAAAAAATGGAAGAGCGTTTTGTCCTTGGGCGTGAGCTTGAAGACCTAGACGGAACCCCCAAGGATGGTCGCACTCTGATGTGGGCCCGAATTCCAGAAGTGATCGATGGCGTGGATACCGCAACTTTGGCTGTGTTGGGCGATTTTGTGCCTATGGGAGTTGGCCAGGCGCTTGGTATTCGTGGAGGTGGTAACAGCTTGGATAATACGCTCCGCGTGGTTCGCCTCGTTCCCACCAAGTGGGTGTTGTTAGACATACATATACAAGGCGTGGAACGCGGCTTTGGACACGGAACAGTAAACATGTTCGCCGAAGACGGAACGTTTCTTGCCACCGCAAGTCAAAGTTGTATTGCTCGAATGTGGAAGGAACCAAAATGATTCGTCGCAATGGAATGACTGTTCCACTTCCAGGTCATTTGCATGATCACAAAGAAAAATATGCCCAGTTGGCCGACTGGGGATACAGCGATATTTGGTCTGCTGAAACCGATGGATCAGATGCTTTCACTCCGTTGGCACTAGCGGCAGCCTGGGAGCCACGTCTTCGTCTTGGCACTGCAATTGTTCCTGCCTACACACGCACCGCTCCGGTAATTGCTCAAAGCGTTGCTGCGCTTGCCGATGCCGCACCTGGACGTTTTGCAATTGGAATTGGTTCGTCAAGCAATGTGATTGTTGAACGATGGAACGGTGTGCCATTTGTTGACCCGTACAAAAAGGTGCGCGACGTCGTTCGATTTATGCACGATGCTTTTTCTGGAGAAAAGGTCACCAAGGAATACGACACGTTCAAAGTGGATGGTTTCCGCTTAAGTATTAAGCCAGCACAAAAGCCAACAATCCTGATTGCAGCGCTTCGTGAGGGAATGCTGAAACTTGGCGCTCGTGAAGCAGATGGCGTCATTATTAACTGGCTAAGCGCGCAGGACGTAACGAAGGTTGCAAAAGTAGTGAACGACGCTGCAAACGGCGTGGAAAAAGAAATTACTGCGCGCATTTTTGTGTGCCCAAGTGAAGACACAGAAGTAGTGCGCGCTGGTGCACGCTTTGCAATTGCTGCGTACATGAATGTTCCTGTGTATGCAGATTTCCATCGATGGATGGGTCGTGCTCCATTAATGCAAGGAATGTGGGATGCATGGAAAGCGGGAGATCGCAAAGCTGCATTGGCCGCCATTCCTGATCAAGTTGTAGATGAGCTGGTGGTGCACGGAAGTCCTGCGCACTGCCGTGACGTCATTTCCGAGTATTTCAAGAACGGTGTCACCACATCTTCAATTGCGATTCTTCCACTTGATCCACAGTTGGATTATTGGAAATCGGTTGAAGCGCTTTCACCAAGCGCCGGCTGATTCACCGGAATCACCATGACGTCAATCGAGTCTGATACCGAAGTTGCTACGCGACTGGAGTTTGAGGAGTCACAACGCAGCGAAGGCTGGAGGTTGTTGCGCGCAGCACTGAGAATGCAGCGACGCAATTTGCTGCTTGGTGCATTGGTGGGAATTTTGTGGGCATCGTTCAAAGTTGCAGTGCCACAAATGACGAAATACGCCATCAACGACGGCATTGAAAAGAATGGCCCGTTATTGCAATGGGCGTTGATTATTGGCGGTCTCGGGGTGTTAACGGGAGTGCTTTCTGGCATGCGTCGATACATCGCATTTCGAGAAAGTCGTTGGGCAGAAATGAAGTTCCGTGAGCGCTTGTTTGCGCACGTTTTGAATTTGAATATTGGCTATCACGACAAGGCCCAAACCGGACAGCTCATGAGCCGAGCATCGAGTGATCTCATGCAAATTCAGGGCTTCATTGTGATGATTCCCATCACATTGTCGAATGTGATTCAAATTATTGCGGTAACCACCATTCTGTTTATTACCGACCCCATTTTGGCGATAGTCGCACTTATTCCTCTGCCGTTCGTCAATTTTGCAGCACGAAGATTCAGCCACCGAATTCATCCAGCATCAATTGCTGTTCAAGCTGAACAGGCGCAACTTGCGAATGTGGTTGAGGAAAGTGTTTCTGGAGTTCGTGTAGTGAAGGGTTTTGGCGCCGAACAAGTGCAGTTCGAAAAACTTGAGAAGGAAGCCGACGATATTTTGCGCGAGTCAATGAAGGCTGCGCGAATCCGTTCGAGTTTTATGCCCGCTATTGATGTATTGCCAGCACTTGGATTAGTGGCTGTACTGGGCGTTGGAGGGCATCGAGTATTGAATGGTGATCTCTCCATAGGCGACCTGGTCGCATTTAACGTGTATCTAACGTTGCTCATTTGGCCACTACGCAACATTGGCATGATTGTTGCACTTGGTCAGCGTGCTGCTGCGGCGCTCGTTCGTATTAACGAAGTAATGACGACGAAATCGGAAATCGTTGAAGTTGCACAGCCGAAACAATTGCCCATGAGTTCAAGCGAAACTCTTGGAGCAGTGAAGTTTGACAAAGTGGTGTTTGGCTACAACCTAGATTTTCCAGTACTACGAAACTTCAATGTCGAGATCAACGGCGGAGAGAGCATTGCCATCGTTGGGGCAACTGGTTCTGGCAAGTCGACAATTGCGCGACTGTTACTGCGTTTTTATGACACTCAAAGTGGTCACGTTTTTATTGATGGAATTGATGTTCGAAAACTGAAATTGTCCGACTTAAGGCAGCAGATTGGACTGGTCTTTGAGGACACCGTGTTGTTTAACGATTCGGTGCGGAACAATATTTCATTTGCTAAACCGAATTCGAATATCCAAGAAATTGAGCGTGCCGCAAAATTGTCTGGCGCACATGATTTCATCCTCCAACTACCTCATGGATATGACACAGTCATTGGTGAACGAGGGTTTTCATTGTCGGGTGGCCAACGTCAGCGAATAGCCATTGCACGGGCAATCGTTGCCAACCCTCGAGTTCTGGTGTTGGACGATGCGACTAGTGCCGTTGACCCAAGTAAAGAAGGTGAAATTCGGGATGCAATGAAGACTGTGATGAATGGGCGCACGACCATCGTGATTGCTCACCGTCCTGGAACGATTGCTCTGGCCGATCGTGTGATTTTGCTTGACGATGGAAAGGTTGCAGCGATTGGCACCCATGACGACCTCGTTGTATCTAACGCTCGGTATCGCGAGGTATTGGCAAACATGAGCACCGTCAATGCTGCAGAGAAGGCGGCGAACTGACATGTGGGCACAGGGTGGCGTGACCGATGAAGACAAGCTCAGTAGGGCGCAAGCACGAACGGTTATTGGACGCGTGTTCAAGATGGCTGCACCGTTTCGTAAAACGATGTACACGGCGTTTATATGTGTTTGTGTCACAACAGTTTGTGCTCTCGCTGGACCACTGCTTGTGCGTCGTGGAATCGACTTGGGAATTCGCGGCAAGAACCCAACCTCGCTCAATATTTCTGTAGTCGTGTACCTCGCGGTTGCACTCGTTGCATACATATTTGGTAGAGCTCAATTTCTCTATCTAAACCGAACCGGAGAATCCTTCTTGAGGGTATTGCGCCTTGCAGTATTTCGCCAGATGCAACGCCAGAGCATGGCGTTTTATGACCGCAATAAAGCTGGCGTATTGGTTGCACGAATGACAGCCGATATTGAATCAATGGCAGAGCTCGTGCAGTTTGGGCTGTTGCAATTTTTAGCTGCAGGAATGCTTGTGGTGTTTGCGCTCGTACTACTTGCAGCGCTGAGCTGGCAGCTCACCATCGTTGCCTTGCTGGTGATGCCAATTTTGATTGCAGCGTCGGTGAAATTTCAGCGTGACTCAAACAAGGCATACCTCGCGGTTCGGGAACGCGTTGGCGCTAATTTGTCGGCGCTTCAAGAGGGAATTACCACCGTTCGCGTTATTCAGGCGTATGCACAAGAGGAAGAGACTATTCGGAAGTTCACCAAGTCGAATACAGACTTGTTTAAGAGTCACGAAAACAGCGTTCGAGTAAGTACGTGGTACTTCGCACTCATTGAGTTTGGTGGCGTCTTCGCGAGTGCGTTGATTATTGGTATTGGCGGATGGCTAGTACATCGAGGCGATGTCACGC
Organism: Ilumatobacteraceae bacterium; assembly: GCA_023263695.1. Classification (GTDB taxonomy): domain Bacteria; phylum Actinomycetota; class Acidimicrobiia; order Acidimicrobiales; family Ilumatobacteraceae; genus UBA3006. Next base: position 84,695 of record JALQUZ010000002.1, on the reverse strand, counting down.
TTGGCACTGTTGTTGCGTTCACGTTGTTGCTTTCCAGTTTGTTCGACCCCGTTCAGCAGCTCTCGCAGTTGTACAACACGGTGCAATCCGCCGGTGCAGCACTTAGCAAGTTGTTTCAAATTCTTGATGCCAAGCCTGAAGTTGACGAGCACCCAGGTGCAATTGCTTTGCCAACCGCCGGTGAATTGGTTGTTCATGAAATTGACTTCACCTATTTCGGATCAGATAAGCCAGCGTTGCAGCACGTAAGCATCAGTGTCGGTGTGGGAGAGAAGTTAGCGCTTGTTGGCCCAACTGGTGCTGGAAAATCCACACTTGCCAAGTTGATGGCGCGTTTGTACGACCCACAGGTGGGAAGCGTGACCTATGGAGGAATCGATTTGACCATGGCAACTATGACCTCGCTTCGCGAGCGAATTGTGGTGGTTCCACAAGAGGGTTTCTTGTTTAACGGAACCATTCGCGACAACCTACGAATTGCGCGGTCAACTGCCACCGATGAAGAAATTGACGCAGCCATCGGAGCGATTGGGGCCACCGAACATTTTGCGACGCTGCCTGATGGATTAGAAACTGAAGTGCGAGAGCGTGGCAGCAGATTGTCTGCAGGTGAGCGTCAATTGGTTGCGCTTGCGCGCGCAGCTCTTGTTGACCCAGCAGTGTTGGTGCTTGATGAGGCAACGTCAAACTTGGACCCTGGTACGGAAGCTGAAGTTGAGCACGCGTTGGAACGTTTAATGGCCGGACGCACGGTCATTGTTGTGGCGCATCGATTGTCAACAGTGCAACGCGCCGACCACATTGCCGTAATTGCAGATGCACACGTTGCCGAATATGGCACCCATGCAGAGCTGATTGCGAAGGGTGGTCGGTACAGCGCGCTTGCTGCGGCCTGGCAAAAATCACAAGTCACTCACTAAATAGTTGATTTGAATTTGCTCATTAAATATGGGCCGCTCAACACAGGTTCATATTGTGAAGTTGTCGAGGCCTCGGCACACGTTGGAATCGTAGAAATGATTGCATCCCAATTTGGTTGATGAAAGTACGCGATGCTTTGCCGGCGAGAGAGCGGATCGTGATTGCGTTCGGGGTTTACAACACGATGCATGGTGGATCGCCAGCGATTGTTGGTCCACCTTTCCATCAAATCTCCAAGGTTGATGATGAATGCGCCAGGTACGGGAACTACTTCCTGCCAAGATCCATCGAGATTTTGGATTTCGAGGCCTCGTGACTCAAGTTGTGGAAGCAAAATGGTGAGCGAGCCGTAGTCGCTATGGGCGCCGGCACGTAACTGCCCAGGTTGAGGAGCATGTTGTTGCGGCGGATAGTTCAAAGCGCGTAGCGCACTGATTGGTGATGAAATGTATTCATCGAAATAGTGAGTATCGAGCGACAGAGCTTCTGCGAATAGACGCATAATTCGCAGTGCAAGGTTTTCCATTGAGTGGTAATAGCTATTCCATGCCTGCGTAAACAGTTCTGGCTTGGTTGGCCATGGAGTAGCTGCATAACAAAATGCGAGTGCTTCCGGATCAGAGATATGAGATGGAATGTTGATCGGGCCACCGTTGAAGGTTTCCTTTAAATCGGGAGGAGTGGTATTTCCGCGCGAGGCTGCAAGTGTTTCTGCTTCGTTCCCCATGTATCCGTATGGATGCCCGGGGGATGGAACGTTGAACTGGTGTTTTATTGAAGATGGCAAGTCGAAAAAATCTTGCATGGTGTTCCACATAGTGTCGATGACACTTTGGTCGACGCCGTGGTGCGCGATTGCAAGAAAGCCAGTGTTTCGACATGTCTCATCGGTGAGCCGTGCGATTTCTGCGCGAGTTGCACGGTTGCCGTGTTCGAAAGCGGCGAGATCAATTATCGGAACCGCATGTTTCGCCATAAATTAACAGTAGGCGAGAGATGTGTGATTTCAGTTTTCCCGAGGATCACTTTTATGTACACTTTGGATTACACGAGATTCGCGGACAGTAATTGTCTGGCTTCGAAACGGAAATGACGACACAGAAATGTGTCGTCATTTTTAATTCCCCAACTGACTTCCTGCGCACACATGTTTACTGGTGCCGTGATGGTGTAGTGGTAGCGCGCGAATCTCGTGGGTTTTGAGGCGCAGGTTCGATTCCCGCTCATGGCTCCGATAAAACGAACGAAGAGGTGCTCGCGAAACTTCTTACCTAGGAGTCACGACTTGGGGAAACTTCAAGTAGTCAGGGCTGGTGGGGAGACCTGCCAGCCCTGTTTCTTGCAGCCTGATCGCAGGCGGCGGGCTGGCTACAAGTAGCGTGTAACGCGCATGGCGCGCGAAAAGGTCTACACACGAGCAGGTGACGATGGCACCACAGGCCTTTTCTATGGCGGTCGCGTTGGCAAAGATTCAGCTCTCCCACGCGCGTATGGCGCAGTAGACGAAGCTCAAGCAATTCTTGGGCTTGCTCGCGCTGAAGCCGGTAAGGGCACCGAACTTGATGACATGCTCGTGCATATTTGTCGTGACCTGTGGGTGTTAATGGCGGAGCTAGCTACCTTGCCTGAAAATCGCCACAAACTTGTCGACGAAAAAACACGTGTTACCGAATTGATGGTAGAAAAACTCGAGCACATGATCGATTCACTCGACGAACGTTTCGAGCCACCAACCGATTTTGTGGTGCCTGGCCAGAACCGCGTTTCGGCGTTGCTCGACGTTGGTCGTACAGTTGCCCGAAGAGCAGAGCGTCACTCATTGGCTGCAGCCCCGCCACCCTCGCAGGCGTGCCCATATCTCAACAGGCTTTCAGACCTCCTGTGGACCCTTGCCCGTTGGCAAGAAGGTGAGTCTTTGTCGGTTAAAGACGTCATCTAGTTACCATTTACTGAGCCCTCACCTATAAGGAGACCTGTCATGGCACTCAATTTTGAAGTCGCTGCAAAAGCGCCAGCAACCGCAAAGGCTGTAGGCATTCCGGTGACAAGCGAAGGCGCGTTGCCGAAAGAAGTAACACTTTCGCGCGCAACTCTTGAAACTCTTGGATTCACCGGCAAGGTTGGCCAAACCTATGTCGTCCCAGCAGAAAAGGGCGCCGTCAGCATTTTGATTGGTGTTGGCGAGTTGTCAAAGCTAGATACCGCGTCGTTACGCAAAGCATCAGCATCGTTTGCTCGTGCGGCTGCAGGTTTTGAATCAGTAAGTACCACGCTGGCAAACATCGGGCGCTTGGATCGCAAAGTCGCAGCGCAAGTAGTGGTTGAAGGTATGTCGCTTGCTACACACCGATACACCGACTTGAAAACCGTGGACAAGAAAGCGCCAAAGTTGTCAACCGTGTCACTTATTGGAACTGGTGCAGCGACTACAAGCGGTGTGAAGCGTGGCCAAGTTATTGCTAACGCAACAAACATGGCACGCGACTTCGCGAACATGCCACCTGCGTATTTAACTGCAACAATTTTTGCGAACAAAGCAGTAGAGATTGCTGGACAAACCGGCCTTAAGGTTGAAGTGTTCAACAAAGATCAGTTGCTTGCTATGGGATGCGGCGGAATTGTTGGAGTGAATCGCGGAAGTATTGAGCCTCCACGCATGGTTCGTCTTACCTACAAACCAACCGGCGCAAAGGGCAAGCCACACCTGGTGCTCGTTGGTAAAGGCGTGATGTACGACTCGGGCGGCATATCACTCAAGCCATCAGACCCTTCGCACGCGATGATGAAGGGCGACATGAGCGGCGCGGCCGCAGTGCTCGCAACCATGAGCACCTTGAAGGCATTGGGCTGCACCAATCAGGTCACTGGCTATCTCATGTGCACCGACAATCTTCCTTCGGGGAGCGCAATGGCAATGGGCGAAGTGCTCACCATGCGGAACGGAAAGACTGTTGAAATTCACAACACCGACGCAGAGGGTCGTTTAGTGCTTGCTGACGGACTGTCGCTTGCTACAGAACAAAAACCAGACGCCATTGTGGACATTGCAACGCTTACCGGAGCATGTCAGCGTGCACTTGGTAACGGCATGGCCGGTGTCATGGGCAACAATCAAAAGTGGATCGATCAATTGACCGCAGCTGCAGAACGCACGTCGGACAAGTTGTGGCAGTTACCGCTTGAGCGTGAATATCGCCCAGCTCTTGACTCGTACGTTGCCGACATGAAAAACGTTGGCGGAGAAGCTGGCGCAATCACTGCAGCACTGTTCTTGGAAGAGTTTGTTGGTGACACCACGTGGGCACACATCGACATTGCTGGCCCAATGTGGACAGACAGTGACAACGGTTGGCTGCAAAAGGGGATGACGGGTTTTGGAACTCGCCTGCTCATTGACGCAGCACTGAACTTCCGCCGACCAGGTCGGGCGTAGTTATTCGTCGGGCGGTGTAAGCCGCTCGGCGTTAGTCCTTTTGCGTACCCACTTTTATATCGCGGAATGCCGACTTTGAGTCGATACCGACGTCTTTAGGCAACCCAAGTACACGTTCGCCAACGATGTTGCGCATCACTTCGTCTGAACCGCCGGCAATTCGCATGCCAGGTGCACCAAGAAGTAATTGACTCCACGCGTAGGTTCCCCATTCGCCGGTATCAACGACGAGTTTTGCACCAAGCACATGTGCAACAAGGTCGTTCATCTTCTTTTGGTTATTCACCAGTGCCATTTTTCCAATGGACATTTCTGGTCCAGGCATTTGACCGGCTCGCATTTTGTCGGTTGCGCGTTGGCTGGTGTAGCCAGCAACTTTGGTGTTGATGTAGAGGTCGGCGAGCATTTCGCGAACGATTGGATCGGTATCGAGTTCGTAATGACGGATCATTTCGAGCAGGCGGGTGTACATAGTGTTTTCACCGCTGTCAGCAGAACCAATTGATGCGCGCTCATTCATAAGCGTGGTGAGGGCAACGTTCCAGCCGTTGTTCACATCGCCTAAGCGATGATCGTCTGGAACACGAACTTCATTGAAGAACACTTCGTTGAAACTTGCACCACCAGTCATTTGGCGAAGTGGGCGAATTTCCACGCCAGGCGCGCGCATATTCACAATGAAGCCGGTGAGTCCTTTGTGCTTTGGCAAACCGGGGTCGGTGCGGCAAATGATTTCGCCAATGTCGCTGAACTGTGCGCCGGATGTCCATACTTTTTGTCCAGTGATCACCCATTCGTCGCCGTCTTTTTCTGCCTTGGCTTGCAGTGATGCAAGATCGCTTCCTGCGCCAGGCTCAGAAAATAATTGGCAACCCACGATGTCGGCTCGCCACATTTTCCGTAGGTATAAGTCGCGTGCTTTTTGTGAAGCGTGAGCGAGAATGGTTGGAGCAACCATTCCCAATCCAATTTGAAATGCGCCGAGTGGAGCAGTTTTGTATTCGCGCTCTACTTGGTTGTACGCACGTTCGTGGGCAACAGTGAGTCCGGCTCCGCCATATTCAGTTGGTCCAGTGATCCATGCAAAGCCGTTATCGAAACGCTGGGCTTGCCATGCTTTCGCACGTCGCAACATTTCCTCTTCGGCTTCCTTCGATCGTTCCTCAAACATGGACACGTTGTCGGAACCTTCGCCCCACACGAACTTCTTTCGTGCTTCTTTTTTCTCGGCGTTGGCGTCTAAAAAGACACGAGCTTTTGCGGCGTACTCTTCGACAGAAATCTGTTCGGTCATGGCCATAACGGTAGTTGGCGGGGTCGGTTTCGGTGAAGGCCAGCCAACTAGTCTGTTGGGCATGGGTCAGCCAGTTTCCGTTACACAGAAGCCATCCGCAACAGCAGGTCGAGTTCGTTTCGAACTCAACCGCTCACTCACCGGCCAAGGGCATGAGCGCTACACGGCCGCCGTTGTGTCGCGCACTGGCAAGCCATCCGACGTGTTAGCCAACCGTTTTTTCGAGACAGGCAATGTGAATGCAGTGCATGTCTACGGCAACATGATCACTGTCGATGTAAAACCTGGTTCAAGCGGCGACTCGCTGATCAAAGTTGTTGAAGATTTATACCAGTACTGGACGCCAGGAAAAGTGCCTCCAACTGAAGAAGAACTCATGGCCCAAGCGCCAAAGAGTGAAGCATCATCTGCCGCCCCGTCCGCCGATGGAAGCCCAGCAGTAAGCAGTGCTGCCAGCAAAATTCCTGCTGCTCTGTTGGCGCGAAGCCAGGCAGCACTTGCCAAAGCACGCGCAAAGCAAGGCTGAGTTACGCAAACTCCCCTGAGTCGTGTGAAGATGCACGGCGATGGTTGACATGGACATCTCGCTACATGATGTAGCTGAAGCGCTGCACGTTCATTACATGACCGCGTATCGCTATGTGCGAGAAGGGTTGTTACCTGGCCACAAAGTTGGCCGTAGTTGGTGCGTGCGCAAGAGCGACTTGGAACAGTTTCAAAAAGGTAATGGCCTTGGTGCGGTTTCCGAAGACGGAAAGCGTAAGCAGGCGCCGTGGGGCGAGCGACTTGAAGCACGTTTAATTGAAGGCGATGAGCGTGGAGCGCTTGAAGTTTTTGAAGCAGTACTACGCGCTGGTAATGATCTCGAACACTTGTACTTGAGTGTGTTGAGTCCGGCGCTCGTTTCAATTGGTTATCGATGGGAGCAAGGCGAACTCGGTATTCATGTGGAGCATCGTGCCAGCAATATCGCGATGCGTTTGATGTCTCAGGTCGGATCACGTTTCGCGCGACGCGGAGTTTCTAAAGGCACCATCATTATGGGTGCACCTGCAGGTGAAGAGCACGCACTTGCAATTGCGATGCTTGCAGATTTGGTGCGTAGTCAAGGGTGGGATGTGCACGACCTTGGCGGCAACATGCCTGCCGAAAGTTTTGCGCAAGCAGTGCAGCAGAGCAACGATGTAGTTGCCGTATGCGTTGGAGTAACTGTTGAAGGTTCAATACCGGCAGCGAAAGAAACGGTTTCTACGGTGAAGAGGTCGTGCCCAAGTGTTCCTGTGTACGTTGGCGGTGCAGCAATTCGCGGAGACGACCATGTGCGAGTGCTTGGTGCCGATCATTGGGCTGGCGATGTTCGTTCGTTGATTGAATCGTTGAACCAGCACGCACGCCGCAAATAGGACGTAATTGCTTAAAATTAATCCACAGTCGTTTGTACAATCGACAAGTGGCTCAGGTGGTGTTCACAAAGAATCTTCAGCGGCATGTACCGAGCCCCCCTGTTTCTGCACCCGGACACACTGTTCGCGAGGTGCTTGAATACGTCTTTAACCAAAATCCTCGATTGCGCGGGTATGTGGTAAACGAACGCGGCTCCCTTCGTAAACATATGTCAATTTTTGTTGACGGCGAATTAATTACTGATAGAACCACGCTGAGCGATGCTGTTCAATCGGAGTCCGAAATCTATGTCATGCAAGCTTTATCGGGAGGATGAATATGAATGACAACACGTTGCACATCGGAACTCGAAAAGGATTTTTCGTGGTCAAGGGGACCGGTGGAGATGCGCGCATCGTCGATGAGCACTTCGTTGGAGACAATGTGGTGTTGTCCTCAACAGACCCTCGTGATGGAGCGTGGTACGTAGTACTCGACCACGGTCACTTCGGAATGAAGCTGCATCGCTCAGATGACCAAGGAGCAAGTTGGTTGGAAATTGGAGTTCCCGAGTACCCGCCTAAACCTGAGGGATTTGTTGACATATCGATGTGGGGGAACGAGCGAGAGTGGGCACTCGTCAATATTTGGTCGCTCGAGCCGGCCCTTGATCAAACTGGTGCATTGTGGTGTGGCACGGTTCCTGGTGGATTATTTCGATCTGAGGATCGAGGTGTGTCGTGGCGTTTAGTTGAGTCGTTGTGGGAAGTTGAGAGCCGCACTCGTTGGGGTGGTGCAGGTTCTGATCAGCCAGCAGTGCACACCATCAATGTTGATCCTCGGAACCCAAAATGGATTTCGGTTGCAATCTCTGCAGGTGGTGTATGGCGAAGCAAAGATTGCGGTGCTACCTGGACTGCTCACACCACGGGCATGGTTGCAGGTTATGTTCCGCCAGAACAGGCCGATTGGCCAGAGCACCAGGATGCTCATTGTGTTGTTCAAAGCCCCTCATCGCCAGAAGTGTTTTGGTGTCAACACCACATGGGTATTTGGCGATCTGACAATGACCTCGAATCATGGACAGAGATTCATTCTGAACCGACGTCGTTTGGATTTCCCGTTGCTGTTCACCCACATGACAAGGACACCGCTTGGTTCGTACCAGCCCACTCTGACCAAAAACGTGCCCCTATTGATGGCCGTGTTGTGGTCGCGCGGACGCGAAATGGCGGAAAATCATTTGATGTTCTCTCCAATGGCCTTCCTCAGAAACACGCATACGACTTGGTGCTCCGTCACGCCCTTGATGTCACCGCAGATGGTGATTCGTTGGCGATGGGCTCAACAACCGGAAATCTGTATGTGACCGCGAATCAAGGCGATGAGTGGCACTGCATTGCCAGCAATCTTCCCCCGATCTACTCGGTTCGCTACGCCTAATAACTACGAACATATGTTCGCTACAGTGTGGGCATGTACGAGCCGTTGCCCACGTTGCCTGTCCCAACAGAGTTGCGCGCCATGTTTCCCGAGGGCGGGCTGGTGCGCGGTCGCACGGTGTTGTGCAGCGGAGACGCTGCGGTCGCTATGGCGTTGCGCGTTGTTTCCCGTGCAACGCAAGCCGGGTCATGGCTAGGCATTGTTGGTGTGCACAACATTGGTGTGCAAGCAGCAAGCGAACATGGCGTGGCTTTGCAACGTGTGGTGTTTGTACAACCAGCAAGTAGCCGCACCGAATGGGTCAGCACTGTTGCGGCTGTTGCAGATGGTTTCGATGTGCTCATGCTCGAAGTTCCGCGCGGCATAACCGAAGCCGACGCACGGCGTGTGCAAACGCGCATTCAAGCCAGGCGAAATGCGCTAGTGCTTATTGGAACAACGCAACAGTCGGCTGTGCAGTCGGTGTTTCAACCCGATGTCATTATGAACACCGCTACAACACGGTGGCACGGCATAGAACGCGGCGCAGGGTATGTGCAAGGTCGTGATGTGCAGGTTGCGGTAAGCGGTAGGCGAGTGCCTCAAGCACGGCAACACTCGCTGCATTTTGTTGGCTAACGCTTGCCATGAGCACTGAATCAACACGCGTGGCTGTTGTCGCGTGCCCCGACTGGCAGGCAGTTGCTGCGCAGTGCGACTTGCATGCGCGTGGACAGGTGTTTGATGCGGTGGCGGTGCTGCATGCGCAACGGGTGATTGCCCGCACGGCAGCCGCTGCCGAGCAGGGCGTGCAGGTGGGTATGCGTAAACGTGAAGCCCAAGCAACGTGCCCAAATATGCATATTGCGGCACATAACCCCGAGCGCGATCGGCTCATGTTTGAGCCCGTTGTGCACGCCATTGCCGAGCTAGTTCCACTCGTTGAAGTGAGCATGCCGGGTGTTGTGGTGTTGGCTACGCGTGGCCCTTCGCGATATGTGGGTGGCGACGACGCATTGGCACAGCGACTTACGGCTATTACCGAAACAGCACTGCACAAGTTGGCGCAAGGTCAGCGCATTCCATTTGGTGTGGGTATCGCCGATGGCCGACTCACTGCACTGATCGCTGCGCGCAGTGCTGCGTCGGTTGGTGCGCCACGCGTTATTGCACCGAATGAAAGTGCACAGTGTTTGGCTGTGCTCCCGGTGTCGGTGCTTGCAGACTTTGCTGAAGTTGATCGCAATGTGGTGTCGTTATTGCAACGGCTGGGCCTTGCACACCTTGGCAACATTGCCGAAATTCAACCATCCATTTTGGTTGGGCGTTTTGGTCCTGTTGGAAATGAAATGCAACGACTTGCACGCGGTCTCGACAGACACCCGCCAATTGTTGTTGCGCCACCACCTGAACGAGCAAGTACATATCGATTCGAGACGCCAGTAGAAGACGTGAATGTAGTTGTGCTTACTGCGCGCGAAACTGCACATGAATTAGTTGTGCACTTGGGTAATCACGGCGCAAGTTGTGTTCGTTTACACATTTCGTTGCACACCGATCACGGAGAGCAAAACGATCGCGTGTGGTATCAACCCGAAGGGCTTACCGCCGCCGCCATGGCCGAGCGGGTGCGCTGGCAACTGGATGCCTGGATAGCCAGCCGCGGGGTTACCAGCGGGGTAGTGCTCTTTCGGCTTTCTCCAATAGGGCTAAGGGCTAAAGAGGGTCGTCAACTAGGGCTGTGGGGCGACAGCACCGAAGCCGATGAGTGGGCCGCACGAGCCATCGAGCGCCTTACCGCCATGCTCGGAGCCGAATCGGTTCGTGTTCCCGAGTGGCGTGGTGGTCGAGACCCAGCCGAGGTGTTTGCACTTACGTCTGCTGCAGTTGTTGACGTTGAACGTCGCGCGTTGTCGCACGTGACAACAGATGTTCGGTGGAACGGTGCGTTGCCAACTCCATCTCCTTCTGTTGTGTATGACGACCCATTACCAGTATTGGTATGTGATGCAGGTGGCGAAGATGTAACCGTAAGCGGAAGACACGAGTTAAGTGCAGAACCAACTGTTGTGATATTGCAACAACACCATTACAACGTGTTGTCGTGGGCTGGTCCGTGGCCAGTAGAAGAAAAATGGTGGGACATTTCCCGACAGCGCAGAATGGTGAGAATGCAGCTTGTAGTCAGTCGTAATGACACTGCAACAACTACGCGAGCCCTTGTGGTTGTAAGGGAACACGGGCAGTGGTGGGTGGTTGCTCGCTATGGATGAATATTTTTCACCCGATCCCGATAGATTTTCTGCGTCATGAATGTGAAGGCAAACGCCAAATCCGATGCACAACTGGTGCAAGAACTGTGTGCGCAGTTCAGTGCTGCCATTCCATGTGACGAACGCGAACGCGAATCGGTAACAAAATTTCTTGACATTGCACCAACGTTGGTGAAACCCTTCGATGAGTTTTCCGATCCAACACACATCACAGGCTCTGGAATTGTTGTTGGTGACCGTGGCGTAGTGCTGCACCTGCACAAGCGACTCAACATGTGGTTGCAACCAGGTGGACACATTGATGCTGGTGAAACACCGGCAGAGGGTGCCTTGCGTGAAGCGAGGGAAGAAACCGGTCTCGATGTAGTACACCCCGCAACTGGCCCTTGGCTGGTGCACCTAGACGTGCACCCTGGTCCGCGTGGTCACACCCACCTTGACCTGCGATACCTGATGTATGCCCCCGATGCCGATCCGGCCCCAGGTGCCGATGAAAGCCAAGACGTGCGCTGGTTTGAGTGGGATACGGCAATCGATATGTCTGATGCAGGCCTTGCTGGTTGCCTGCGAGCCGTTCGTCGCCTGCTGTAGCCAAAGCCTAAAAGCGAACATATGTTCGCTACCCTGAGGGCATGGGGAAGGTTCCGTATTCGGAGTTGCATTGCCGTTCGAACTTTTCGTTTTTGCAAGGTGCATCACATCCAGAACAGTTAGTTGAACAAGCTGTTGCACTTGAGTTGCAGTCACTTGCACTTACCGATCGCAACGGGTTGTACGGCATCGTTCGTTTTGCGCAGACTGCTCGTGCACTCGGTTTACCAACGGTGTTCGGCGCAGAGTTGCAGTGCACTGTTGGCGAAGCAGTTGGTGACATCGTCGTCATTGCGCGCAACACGCGAGGGTATGCGCATTTGTCAAGTGCAATTAGTGCTGGGCAACTTGCTGGCAGTAAAGAACAACCGGTGTTTGGCATAGAACAACTTGCTGAGTTTTCCACTGGCGACTGGTGTGTGCTTACCGGCGGCCGCAGCGGTGTGGCGGCGCGTGCATTGCATTCCCACGGACCAGCCATGGCTGAGCGGCGCGTGCAGCAACTTGTTTCGGTATTTGGTCGCGACAGCGTAATGATGGAAATGTGGGACCACGGCGATCCACTCGACTCTGTGCGCAATGATGAATTTGCGCGCATTGCGTATCGCAACAACATTGGGTGTGTCGCTACGAACGATGTGTTGTACGCAGCGCCGGCTCAACACAAACTTGCTACCGCGGTTGCTGCGGTGCGTGAGCGATCCAGCTTGGACGACATCGATCCGCGCTTACCGCCAGCAGCCACTGCGTATTTACGTAGTGGGGCCGAGCAAGAACGGCGTTTTGCTCGGTATCCGGGCGTGGTGCAACACGCCGCCGAACTTGGAGCGAGTGCCGCATTCGACTTGCGGTTGGTGGCGCCACAACTACCACCATTCCCGTGCCCTGATGGCTTGAATGAAATTTCGTATCTCCGCAAACTTGCAGAAGCAGGAGCTACTCGCAGATACGGAATTCGCCCAAATGATTCGAGTGAAGATTTGTCTCTACGCGCGCGTGCGTGGCGAGTGATTGACCACGAGTTAGAGATGATTGAGACACTCGGGTTTGCCGGGTATTTCTTGGTGGTGTGGGACATTGTTCAGTTCTGCGCGCGATCCAATATTTACTGTCAGGGCCGAGGCAGCGCGGCAAACAGCGCGGTGTGTTATTCGCTCGACATCACGAAGGCCGATGCGGTGTCGCTCGGTTTGTTGTTCGAACGGTTTCTCTCGCCTGAACGCGATGGCCCACCCGACATTGATATCGATATTGAAAGCGGTCGTCGTGAAGAAGTCATTCAGTACGTGTATCAACGACACGGTCGTCACCATGCTGCACAAGTTGCCAACGTCATTACGTATCGAGCGAAGTCCGCAGTACGCGACATGGCTCGCGCGCTTGGTTTTGCACCAGGGCAACAAGATGCATGGAGCAAGCAGGTAGATGCGTGGGGCGCCATTGGCGTCACGGTGAATAGCGGCGATCACAACATTCCTGCACAGGTGTTGCAGTTAGCTGAGCAGGTGCAAGACGCACCGCGACATTTAGGCATCCATTCGGGCGGCATGGTGATGTGCGATCGACCAGTTACCGAAGTGTGCCCAGTGGAGTGGGGTCGCATGGAGGGGCGCAGCGTATTGCAATGGGATAAAGACGACTGCGCTGCTGCGGGGTTGGTGAAGTTTGATCTGTTGGGCCTTGGCATGTTGTCGGCTTTGCATAACGCAGTCGACTTCATTGAGCAGTTTCGTGGTGTGCACGTAGACCTGGCCACCATTCCGCAAGAGGATGAGGTGTATGCCATGTTGTGTCGCGCCGACACGGTGGGTGTGTTTCAAATTGAATCGCGTGCACAAATGGCCACGCTTCCACGCTTGAAGCCGCGCAGGTTTTACGACCTGGTGGTGGAAGTTGCACTTATTCGCCCGGGTCCTATTCAGGGTGGCTCGGTGCATCCCTACATTCGCCGTCGAAACGGACAAGAGCCAATTACGTACTTGCATCCGTTACTCGAAAACAGTTTGGGCAAAACGCTTGGTGTGCCGCTGTTCCAAGAACAGCTCATGCAAATGGCAATTGACATTGCGGGTTTCAGTCCGGGTGAAGCCGACCAGTTGCGTCAAGCCATGGGTTCGAAGCGATCGCAGCTACGCATGCAACAACTCGGTGACCGTTTTTATGCCGGAATGGCAGAGCGCGGAATTCGTGGTGATGTCGCCGACCAAATATTCACCAAAATGGCGGCATTTGCTAGTTATGGATTTCCCGAAAGCCACTCGGTGAGTTTTGCGTACTTGGTGTATTCGTCGGCGTGGATCAAACTGCATGAACCAGCAGCGTTTTATGCATCGCTACTCAATGCGCAACCGATGGGGTTTTGGTCGCCGCATTCATTAGTGCAGGATGCAAAGCGACACGGGGTAGTGGTGAACTCTCCCGACATTAACGCCTCGTGTGCGGGTGCAACGCTTGAGCGCAACGCGCAGTCTGCTGGTGGTTTGGCGTTGCGAATGGGAATCAATTCGGTGCGCGGCATGAGCGATGTTGTTGCACAAGCCATTGCAGACAACAGGCCATACACCAGCATGGAAGATGTGGTGCGCAAAGTTCCACAGATGCATGTTGCGCAATTAGAAGCGCTCGCTACCGCTGGCGTATTTAACGAAAGCTTTGGACAACAACGCCGAGACGCGTTGTGGAGTGCGGGCGCGGTCATTCAGTCGCGCCCCGGAACGCTCGATGGAGTCACTACTGGTGTTGAGTCGCCACATTTACCTGGCATGCAACCAATGGAAGAAGCCATTGCCGACCTGTGGGCTACTGGCGTTTCAACGAGTGGTCACCCCACCGAGTTTTTACGTATCGAACTTGAACGCATGGGTGTTGCTACTGCAACACAGCTTCCGCAGCGTGGTGCACGTGGTGATGAAAAAGTATTGGTTGCCGGAACGGTGACACATCGTCAGCGACCGATGACTGCGCAAGGTATTACGTTCATCAACTTAGAAGACGAAACAGGGCATATCAACGTGGTGTGTTCGGCTGGATGCTGGGCTCGCTATCGCAAAGTTGCGCGCGGTGCTGGTGCGTTGCTGGTGCGAGGCAGGTTAGAAGTTGGCGATGGCGGAGTGATCAACGTTGTTGCTGAACACATTGCGCCATTGCGTGTTGCGGCAAAAGTAACTGCGCGTAACTTTCGCTAGTTATTCAGAGGGCCGTTCATTTAGCCCGTCGTTAAACATGCGATACGTCTCGTAAATGTCTTTGCACTGATCGCACAACGGCAATTGCTTCGGGTCGCGCGAAGGTACCCACACGTGTCCGCACAGTGCCTCAAGGGGAGTTCCGTAAATGCGAGCCTCGAGCACCTTGGCCGCGGCGTCTTCGCCGGGCTCGGTTTTCACAATATGGGCCATGCTTGGCTCGCCAGTTTCAAGGACCTCTTCGGTAATTGGTTTGGTGGTTGCAGGCCTGGTCTGAAGAGGCATAGGCGTACTCATGGTTCCTACACTAGAGCCATGCCTACCTATGAGTTCCGTTGTAAAAGTTGCGACTCGGTATTTGAAGAACGACGCTCAATGTCGGAAGCAGACATGCCTGCAACATGTCCAGAAGGTCATGGCAACGCAGTTCGTTTGCTAAGCGTGTTCGCTTCAGTTGGTGGGGCGTCAGCACCACAAAAAGCAACACCACGCCCGGCCGGTGGTTGTGGCTCGGGCTGTGGTTGCCACTAATTAATTTTGTACAAGCCTGACGGCACCCTCGCTAACAACGATCCATTCGCGCATGGTGATACCAGCATTTCCAAATTGTTGGCGCATGAATTTCAGCTGCGACTGATCGTCGGATTTCCACAGCTCACGAGGACGAACACTTGCGATAATGACCGATGAGGTGATTGCGGTAGTGCTGCACAAGCCAATGAGTTGATGCACGAGAGATGTGGGTGAGTGTGGTTCGTCGAATGACAGCAACCCGATGCCACGCTGTTCTTCGTCCATAAGAATGGCAATGACTTCGCTGCAGAGTGGCCGACGAATTGCCAGCGAGAGAACCGCAAGGATGTCTTGCGATGAGACGATGGGGTCGAGATGGGCTCGGGGCAGCGAAAGTGGTGCACTGATGAGATTCAGCACGGTTCCTCCAGTGGTGAGTGCGACATAGTCGTGGGCATGAACTGACGGGAGAAGTGCAGCGAACTTACAGCGAGGGTGTCACAGCAATTGCTACTGCAATCGCACCAATAACAATTGGCATGACGAACTCGGTCCACCGCGGAAGACGCCAATGGGCGGGAGCTAAAACAAACACGCCGCATGCTGCGCCTGCAATGGCGCCGCCAAAGTGTCCGCCAACTGAAATGTTGGGGATGGCAAGTGTGAGACCAATGTTGATTACGAATGTGAGGCCAAGTCCGGTTTGCAGCGGGTTCACTCCGCGTTGACGCATGCCAACAATGGCAGCGGCCATCATGCCAAACACGGCACCCGATGCTCCACCAGTTAAGGCATTGGGGCTAGCGATGAGTGCGCCAGCTGCGCCGCCGAACAACGAAGCGAAATAGACAAGTCCAAACTTCACTGAACCAAGAGTTGGCTCAAGCATTCTGCTGAGTTGATACAGCAAAAACATGTTCATGCCCACATGCAGAATTCCAAAATGCAAGAACCCGCTGGAAACCAATCGATACCATTCGCCAGCATTCAGAAATTCGCGGGCGAGACCCATGTCGAATTGGTATTGAGAGATTCCGTTCAAGGTTCCTGGGTGTAGTGCATCGAAGATGTAGCCCCATACAAACAGCCCAAGATTTATCGCAATGATGGCGTGAGACGCCGTGTAGGGGTTGAGATTCCCGCGCTGTGGAGAAAAGCGCAGACGCTGTTGGCGAGGCGGTGGAGGAATCTGTGGAGGGGGAAAATTCACAGATTTAATTCGGATCTTTTTCGGCAAGCACGCGATTGGCCAAATACCAATCAACAGTTCGTCGCAAGCCGTCTTCAAATTCGGTGTGGGCATGCCAACCAAGTTCGCGCTCGGCACGACTTGCATCTACGCGGCGACGTGGCTGACCGTCTGGGCGCGAGGAATCCCACACCAATTCGCCATCAAAGCCCACGATGCGCGCGATCGTTTCCGCGGTTTCACGAATGGTGACTTCACGATTATTGCCGAGGTTGAGTGGTTCAGCACTTGTGCGAAGTTCTGCAGCGAGCACGATTGCTTCTGCTGCGTCGTCGGCAAACAAGTAATCGCGGCTTGCAACACCGGTTCCCCAAACCTCAATTTTCTCGGCACCCTGCTCTTTGGCTTCAACACATTTTTTGATGAGTGCGGGAATGACATGGGAAACAGATTCGTGGAACTTGTCTCCTGGTCCGTACAAGTTTGTTGGAATAACAAATGCGAAATGTTGCCCGTACTGAGCTTCGTTGACTTGAGCGTGAATAAGCATCGCTTTCTTTGCAATTCCGTAGGGAGCGTTTGTCTCTTCTGGATAACCGTCCCACAGAGACTCTTCTCGAAAGGGAACTGGTGTGAATTTCGGATACGAGCACACGGTGCCAAGCAACACAGTTTTTTCTACTCCAACCGCGCGCGCTGCTTCGATGGTGTGCGTTCCCATCATCAAGTTGTCAAGGTATAGCTGTGCAGGGGCAACTTGGTTGTAGCCAATTCCACCAACCCGTGCCGCTAGGTGAATGACATGGCTAGGCGAATGTTGGCGGAACAATTGTTCTGCAACACCAACCTGAGTGAGGTCAGCTTCCTTCTGGCGAGGAGCAACAACAGTTGCGCCAAGGCTGCGCAATTTGGCAACCACTTTTGAACCAAGGAATCCGTTCCCGCCAGTTACTACAACCGTACGATTCGCCCAGTAGGCAAGCGATACGGGTGAAGTCATGCCAATAACGATACAGAGTTGGCACAATGGAAGGCGTGCGGGTCGCCTACACACTTGAGCAGTGCTGGCACCGCGTTCCTGGAGGCACGGCGGTTGCGGCAATTGAGGTTGCACGTGCGATGCCGTTTGTTCGTGCTGATGTTGAGTTGCTCGGCATCTCGGGTCGACATGGCGAAGATTCTGCAGTCACGTTTGACATTTCGATAGATGTGGCAGGTCTACCCATTTCTGGTCCACTGCTCTATGAGGCTTCCCTTCGACTTCGGCAGCCGCGGGTTGAGCGAGTGCTGAGCGACATCGATGTTCTACACAACACCAGCATCATTCCGTTCGCAACAAAAGGCAAGATGATCTCTACTGTTCACGACCTTGCGTTTCTGCATCACCCGCATTTTTTTACGCCGCATGGAAATGCCGCATTTGCGCGCAGCCTGAAGGTATTAAAAAAGCGCGCGGATATGTTGTTGTGTAGTTCGACGGCGACTGTGAACGATTGTTTGGAGGCTGGATTTTCATCTGACCGAGTGCGTCTCGTTCCTCTTGGTGTAAGGACTGAGCGCGCAAGCGTTGAGCAAGTAGCACATGCTCGCTCAGCTTTGAATTTGCCGAACGAATTCATTTTGTTTGTTGGCACGCTGGAACCACGGAAAAATTTGGCAAAGCTGGTTGAAGCACTGAGTGGGCAGGCTGACTTGCCGCCACTTGTTGTGGCTGGCGCACAAGGTTGGGGAGATATTTCCGTTGCAGCCAGTGACAACGTGAAATTCTTGGGGCACGTTGAAGAGCGGTTCCTCGGCGGTTTGTATGCAGCGGCCAGCGTGATGGCGTATCCATCGCTGTGGGAGGGCTTCGGCTTGCCCGTGCTTGAGGCAATGGCGCAAGGTACACCCGTGGTCACAAGTGAATCAATCTCTACCGAAGAAGTTGCTGGTGGCGCTGCAGTACTCGTAGACCCACGAAGCTCTGAAAGCATTCGCGATGGCATTCGCAATGCCCTCGCACATCGCGCAGATTTTTCCCAACGTGGATTGCAACGCGTGTCACAAGCAACGTGGAGCAAGACTGCGCAATTGACCGCGGCTGCATACGACGAAGTGGTTATCGGATGAGCGCAGCGCAACGCAACATTGCCGTAAACATGCTGTGGTGCGTGCCAGGAGCTGTTGGCGGTAGCGAGGAATATTTCGTGCGCCAATTGCGCGGCTTGGCAGAAATTGACGCTCCTTTTAACGTGACGGTTTATTCGCCGAAGGGGTTTTCGGCTGTGCACAAAGATCTCGCATCAGAGATTCGCATTATCGAAGCACCTTCACACTGCACAAGTCGTGAATTGCGTGTATTACTAGAAAACACGTGGCTCACATCGCGAACACGATCGGCAGACATGGTGCACCACGGCGGTGGAACAATTCCAAGTAGAGGTAATTCGGTAACTCTTCTCACTATTCACGATGTTCAATACCTCACATATCCCGAGTATTTCAGCGCGGTGAAGCTGCGTTATTTGAAAAACAGGGTTCCATCTGCAATTCGGCGAGCATCTGTGGTTGCGGCACCGAGTAACTATGTGCGCGAGGGCATCGAACAGCATTTTGGAATCGATCGCGCTCGCACCGCAGTTGTTCGGCACGGACTCGAGCCCGCAATCGGTGCACATAAAACAGCAGAGGCTGAATTACGAACTCGTTTTAATTTGGGGAATTCCAGGGTCTTGCTCATTCCAGCAATTACTCATCCACACAAGAATCACGAATTTCTCTTGCAGTTAATTGCCAATGAATGGCGCAATGAGGATGTGAAGTTGGTGATGGTTGGTGGCAATGGCCTGGCAGAGTCGCATATTCAATCGCTGATTGCCGAGTTACAGATCTCAAACAAGGTCGTTCGATCCGGGCGGGTTAACGCCGCCGATCGCGACGGGCTTATTGCCATGGCTGAAGCATTAGTTTTCCCAAGCAAGTACGAAGGTTTTGGTGCCCCTGTGCTCGAAGCAATGGCACTTGGAACGCCGGTCATCTCCAGCGATTGTGCTTCACTGCCTGAAGTGATTGGTGATGGTGGTCTTGTTCTTCCGCTTACTTCACAAGCATGGGCTGGAGCGCTGAATTCAGTTCGCTTGCAGCGATCAACTCTGGTGAAAAACGGCTTACGACGTGCCGAAGAATTCACTTCAGCCAAGTCGGCGCAAGACTTGGTGGTGGCATATGAGAAAACTCTTGCGACGGTTCAGCGATGAGTGAGAACAAACTTCGGCTTGTGGTGTTGTGCCCGCACTTTGCGCCTGACTTGGCTCCAACCGGTGTGGTGATGACGCGAATTGTGACTGAGCTTGCAGCTCGCGGGCATGAACTTCATGTGGTCACTTCATTGCCGTGGTATCGCAATCATGCAATTGAACCGGGTTGGGGTGGCAGGTTGTGGCGCACCGAAAAAACTGATTGGGGATCAATCATTCGGGTCCATCCATTTCCGGGTAAGTCAAAATCAAATTTGTTGCGTCGCGCTTTGGGATTCCTTGCATTTAGCTATGCAGTTGGAATTCGCAGTGTGCATGCAGACGGATTTCCATTCAAGGTGGACGGCGTGTTGGCAATGTCGCCTCCGCTCACACTCGGACTGACGGGATGGTTTACCAAAATCATTCGTCGCGCTCCGTTGGTGTTCAACATCCAGGATGTGTTTCCAGACGCCGCAATTCAGACCGGTGCAATTTCAAACAAGAAAATTATTGCCGCAGCGAAATGGCTAGAGCGTGTGAGCTACCAGCGGTCAGATGCAGTGGTGCTGCTTTCGAGCGACTTGCGAACCAATATTGCAAACAAGATTGATATGAAATTTCACGACCGATTGCACGTCATTCCAAACTTTGTAGACACAATTGCAACCACTCCTCAGAATCGGATGACCGCTTACCGAACTGAACTTGGAATTGGCGATCAACTGGTGGTGATGTATGCAGGAAATGTTGGCTTCTCGCAATCGTTGAATTTGGTAGCGGAAGCTGCGGCCAAGTTTCCCGAAATTGCTTTCGTCATCAATGGCGATGGGTCGGCGCGTAAGAAGCTGCAACAAGATTGTGCACAGTTGGCCAACGTATATTTCGGCGATTATCAACCGATTGAGCGGTTAAGTGAAGTGCTTGCAACGGGAGATATTCACCTTGTGCCATTGCGTGCCGGGCTCGCTTCAGTGAGCGTGCCATCAAAGTCGTATTCGATACTTGCTGCAGGTCGTTCGATGCTTGCGGCAATCGACCTCAATACTGAAATTCCCAAAATGTTGCGCGAATCGGGGGCGGGTATTGCCGTGGAGCCAGATAACGCACCTGCATTTATTGAGGCACTTGGCCAGTTGGTGAGTAATCGAGAACTCCTCTTGGAGATGGGTGCTCGCGGGCGAAATTGGGTGGAAACCCATGCATCTCCTGCCTCAGTGGCTGCACAGTACGAGGCAATTTTCCTCGCTAACCGATAGCCTCTAGTCCTCGTGGCACGCACATCATCAGCTAAAAAAATCGCCCGTCTTGCAGAAAAGGGCAAAGGCAAAAAGGTCCGCTTCCAAGGTGGATCGGTTTTCCCAACCGTTGTACTCGCTGTTCTCGTGCTTGGCGCCGTCCTTATTGCGTACGCGCGACAAGGTGGAACTGCAGTTGATGCATCGGTCACAGCAGAGCAAAAGTATGCAACAGCGTTTGCATTCTTTAATTGTGATGCGCTTGCAACAAATTTGAAGCAACCAGATGCCGCAACACTTAATCCGTCCGACAAATTTGCTGCGGTGACAAACGATGTGCCTGCAGCAATTATCGGCGATGGAATTGTTGGGTGGATGCCGCAAGTTCTTGCAGGACAACGCAAAGCAAAACTCGACACCATTTTTGGCTTGTATGGCATGACCGTTACTGATGACTCGATCACGCTTGCCGATGGAACAAAGATTTCTGAAGCCGACACCAAGTGTGCAAACAAGGATGCGAAGATCAGCGTCAATGTTTGGGAGAGCGGATCAGCTGCATCAAAGCTGTCAATAGCCAGCTTTGGTGGTGTGAAGATTGATAATCAAATGACGGTGGTGCTGTCATTTGCTCCAGACGGTGTAGAAGTACCTCGTCCTGCTGTCGCAGATTCCCTCGCGGACTATCAGGGATAGTTCACCCGCGATGCACGCAGTCGTGCTCGTTGGAGGTTTTGGTACTCGGCTGAGGCCACTAACTTATTCAATTCCAAAACCGTTGTTGCCGATTGCGCACGTGCCGATGATTCGCAGGCTCGTTAATCGTCTTGCCGAAGGCGGAGTCACTGATGTGGTGTTGGCGCTTGGGTTTAAACCCGAACCGTTTTTCGCAGAGTTTCCAAACAATATGTGTGCCGATGTTCGCATGTCGTACGCGGTTGAATCAACACCGCTAGACACTGCTGGAGCAATTGGGTTTGCTGCTCGTGCCGCAGGCATTACCGGCACGTTCATTGTTGCTAATGGTGATGTGATGACCGATCTCAATGTTGCAGACCTGGTTGCTTTTCATCGCCGCAGTGGAGCGCAGGCGACCATCTCGCTTACACCGGTAGACGATCCATCACAATTCGGAATCGTTGAAACAGATGCTGATGGGCGAGTATTGCGCTTCGTTGAAAAACCACAGCCCGGCGAAACGGAAAGTCGTTTTGCGAGCGCAGGTACGTATGTGATGGAAGAGTCAACGCTTGCACTCATGCCTGGCACCGAAAAACTCTCTATTGAGCGCGTTACTTTTCCGCAGCTCGTAGCCGAAGGCACATTGTTTGCGATGGCAACAGATGACTACTGGATCGATGCAGGCAGACCCGACACCTACGTGCAAGCCAACTGCGACATTGCTGCACAATTGCGTAATCCTGCCGACGCTGCCGTTCATGCAAGTGCGGTAATTGCAGGAAGCGCAGTTGTCCGTGACGCAGTGATTTCTGCGAACGTAAATGTTGGCGAGAATGCACGAGTCAGTAATTCCGTATTACTGAATGGCGCGGTCATTGGCAGTGGCGTAGTTATCGATCGATCAATCGTGATGGGCAATGTTGGTAGCGATGCTCATCTTGTTGACTGCATTGTTGGCCCAACTGGAGTTGTGCCGGAAGGTCAACTATCCACAGGTGGACGATTCCCTGAGGGAGAGATTTCCTAGTCATGGCTACATCCACCACATCGGTGATGGTGTGTGGCGGAGCAGGTTTTATTGGTTCACATCTCACTGAACGTCTTCTTGCCGATGGCCACGCAGTAGAAGTGGTTGACGACCTTTCCACTGGTTCGCTTGCCAATCTTGCCGATGCACGCGCAATGGGTGGGCAACTGAGGTTTCATCATCTCGATGTCACAAGTCTTGAGTTTGCAGAACTCGTTGGACTCCGTAGACCAGATGTGCTGTACCACTTCGCGTTACTTGCGCCGCAAGCATCCGATAATTCATCGGTCATGCGAGCGGTTCCCATGTTGCTGTCGGTGTTGGAGGCGGCGCGAAATCACGGCGTGAAAAAGGTAGTGGTGTGCATTGCTGCTGGGCTGATCTATGGAGAAGTGCATGCCAAGCATCTTCCTGTTAAGGAAGGCAGGAAAAACGATGCAATTGGCGTTCCCCATGTAATGGCTCAAACTTTGATCGATTTACTTGGCGTCTACCGAGAGAAACATGGAATTGAATTCACCGTGCTTGCAACTACGAATGTCTACGGTTTGCGGCAGCGTGAAGAGGATGGAGTAGTTGCTGCATTTGCGGCTGCAATTTTACGAGGCGAAGACGCGCAGATTTTTGGCAATGGTAAACAAACCAGAGACTTCGTATACATCGATGATGTGGTTGACGCTTTGGTGCGTGCACAGAACCGAGGCGATGGTCTGCTCATCAATATTGGAACCGGTGTGCAAACTGCAGTCGAGGAATTATTTAAACAACTCGCTGCAGGAACAATGGTGAAAGCTAGAAAGGTCGGTGCACGCCCAGCCGACTTGCAGCGCACTGCGGTTTCAAATGTTCGAGCAAAAATTCAGCTCGGATGGGCTCCATGGACCACCCTTCACGATGGCCTCGCAGTCATTCGTCAACACTTCAAACAGCAGTAGCTGTTAGCGAAATAGGTCTTCCTGCGGAGGGCGAACGATTTCGTTCATTGATGCATCACGAAACCATGAAGAATCTGCACCACGAACGATGGCGACAGGGATACCAGAAGATTTTCCCATCACCAGTTCTGCGGTGCTGGCCAGCTCATCTGCAACGCATACTTCGGTGACTTGCATGGTGCGGCCAAGGGCGTCTGGCGTTCCGCGCAAGTCAACTACAGCAGCAATTCCTGCAACTCCAATAGCCACGTCGGTTAAACCTTTTCGCCATGGGCGTCCAAACGTGTCGCTCACTATGACACCAACAGACACGCCTAACTTCGCCTGAATAATGTCGCGAATGCGGCGGGCCGATCGGTCGCTGTCGAGCGGCAACAGTGCTGCAAAACCGCGTTCTACATTTGATAAATCAATTCCGCTGTTCGCACAAATGAATCCGTGTTTCGTCTCAGTAATAATCAGGTCGCCACGTCTGCGCACAATTCGTACAGCTTCATCTTCAACTAATTGCTTATGGCTCAGTGGGTCCTCTGGATCAATCTCCACAAGCCGACCCTCGGCCTTTGACACAATCTTTTGAGTTACGACAACTACGTCATTGTCGCGGAGTGGTCCATTCGGCTCGGTGCGACAGGCACTCACGACAATGTCGCCAATTTGATCTCCGGGAACAATCTCGCCAATTCCTTCAACTCCCCAAGCAGTCAGTCTGTTCATCGAGTTGCCTCCAGTGCTGTTCGCGCAAGCGCAGCGGAAACCTGCGGAGATTTCATGATGGTGTCAGTTACGACGCAGCTCATGCCTTGTGCCTCAACGGAAGAAGCAAGATGTGCATCAGCGTGATCAATAATCAATGTGCCACAAATTGGTGCGTAAATTTTTGCTACACCAACGACTGACGATTCGTGACCCAGTTCAGTCATCAGGCGATCTGCTGGGCCTTTCAGGGCTGCGCCATTCACAATTGGCGAAATCGCACATACCGACTCACGACGTTTTGCAAGAATGTCGTCGACTCCAGCAAGCGAACGAATTGGCGCAATGGAAACCAACGGGTTTGACGGCGCGATCAGAATGGAATCTGCACTTGCCAGAATGTCTAACCCATTTGCCTTTGCCTCTGTCGAACCAACAAACTTCACACCAGAAGCCGCAACGCTGTGGTGATGTTTCACGAAATATTCCTGAAAACTAATGTCAGTTCCTGCGCTGCCGGCGGCGCAGTTTTCGGCGAGCGTAATTACTGTTTGCACACTTTCGTTAGTCATGGGAACAAGTTGTAAATCGAGCCCCCACGCTTGAGCGATTTCTGCAGTTATCTGCGTAAGTGATGCACCTTCGGCAAGACGAGCGGTTCGGTAGAAGTGTGTTGCTAAGTCCTTGTCACCAAGATTGAACCATGTTGGTGCAGCGCGCGACTGAGGTGGGCGAGTTGTGGCATACCGAGACAATGCTCCCATTGCAGTCCATGTTTCGTTTTCCAGGCCCCAACCGCGCTCGGGGTCTATGGCGCCTGCAAGGGTGTATGTCACCGTGTCGAGGTCTGGCGAAATATTCAAGCCGTGCAGCACCGTGTCGTCGCCAGTGTTCACAATAGATGTGATGTTCTGAGGTTCAACTTCGAGCATGAGTCCACGGAGAAAACGTGCGGCACCTACGCCACCTGCAAGAACAGCAATCACGTCTGTGATCGTACTGATAGATTTGGAATCCTTATGCGTAAAGCCTTCATCACGGGGATCACAGGTCAAGACGGTCGCCATCTTGCAGAGTTTTTGCATGGTAAGGGGTACAAAGTCTTCGGCATGATGAAGGGCCAGCACAATCCACGTGCCGAACTGTTGCGTGACGAGTTTCCCTACGTAGAAATTGTCCCTGGAGATCTCACCGATCTCACCAGTTTGGTGACCGCACTTGAGTATGTTCAGCCCGACGAGTTTTACAACCTCGGAGCTATTTCGTTTGTGGCCATGTCGTTTAATCAGGCAGAACTCACGGCAAACGTCACGGGTCTTGGCGTGCTTCGTGCACTTGAAGCTGTTCGTATGGTTGGCGGAGCGCAGAACAACCCAATTCGTTTTTATCAGGCGTCCTCATCAGAGATGTTTGGCAAGGTGCGCGAAGTTCCGCAAACCGAAATGACTCCGTTCCACCCACGCTCACCATACGGAGTGGCCAAGGTGTTCGGACATCACATCACCATGAACTATCGAGAGAGCTATGGCCTCTATGCGTGCTCAGGAATTTTGTTCAATCATGAAGGACCACGACGCGGACTTGAATTTGTTACTCGCAAAATCACTAATACGGCAGCGCGAATCAAGCTTGGCATCGAAAAAGAGCTTGTACTGGGTAACACCGATGCAAAGCGCGACTGGGGATATGCGGGTGACTATGTAAAGGCGATGTGGCTCATGTTGCAACAAGATGAACCAGACGATTATGTGATCGCAACGGGTGAAACACATTCAATTGAAGAGTTCCTCACGTTGGCATTTGACAAAGTCGGACTGGGTGATTGGCGCCCGTACGTTCGCCACGATGCAAAGTTTTTGCGTCCTGCAGAAGTCGACTTGCTTATCGGCGACCCGGCAAAGGCAAAAGCCAAACTTGGCTGGCAGCCAGAAGTGAACTTCGAACAACTCGTATCAATGATGGTCGAGCACGACCTCGAATACGAGTCTCGTCGACTCAATCGATAATTATTCGAGAGGTCGTTCCGTCAACGCATCAATAAGTGAAGCGTTATCGAATGTTGCGTCGTCAGAAATCTTCTGCTTCAGTGAGACGATAAATATCGCAAGCGAAACTAGCGAGCTCGCAACGAGTGCAAGTTCCACTCGGAGGTACAGGTCGTTGCTTGAAAGCCATGCGACAAGCGCAAATGCAATGAACCCCGTACACCATCCAGCAGCAACTCGTGCATGACCGCTTAACGCAATAACTGCCTGTGCAAGCGCAAGCGCAAGCATGTACAACGCGCTGGCGAATGCGAGCAGGGTCATGGTTCGTCGGTCAATTCCGCCGTCGTACACCAGTTTGAGCACCCAAGGACCAAGTGCGAACGCACCTACGGTGCCAATCACTCCAACGGATCCAACAAGCACAAGCAATTGTTGTAATCCGCGTTTGAATTCGGAAAGTTTTCTCTGAGCGGCAAGTCGCGCAAGTCGCGGCAACAGTGATGCTTGAACAGCTTGAAAGAGAAATAAGGGAATGCGGGCGAAGATAACGGCATTGCCAAATCGGGTCACGAGTTCTGGTGGCGCATCGTGGCCAAGAATGTCAACAGTGATCGGCCCGGCGTTTACCAGTGCGGCAGCAAATAGCGAACCAAGAAGCAGCCAGCCAAGGTTTGGAGTTACTTCTGCCCACGAAGCTTGCGGGCCGTCTTCGGTTTTCAGGTTTCCCGTAAGCGCGACAATTACAACACCAACAACTGGCGAAAGCGCAATAGTCAGGGCGTATGCCCCAATATTGGTTACTCCGGCGATCCAAAGCACTGCACAACTGAGTACTCGGATAGCTCCATCGAGACCCATGATTAATCCGTATGAACCGAACCGTGCATTTCCCGAACAAATTCCGCGCGCAAGGTGCATCGGTGCATATGTCGCAAGTGACAACAGCAAGCACCAAGTCACCACGCTGTATCCGTCAAATAAATTGCTCTTGATTTGTGAAGAAAGCGCAAACACAACAATGCACAGCGCAACAAAAATAATGACGGTGATTTGCAAAACGCGCTTGACAATCGGTAGACCACCCTGGCCAATTGCGCGACGGTGTGAAAGCGCTCTACTCACTTCTTGTTCGATGGGCAGAAAGAAACCGGGAATCAATGCAAATGCAATGAACCACATGGCAACAATTGGTTTAAAGCCATCTTGGCCAAGAGCTTGTTGACCAATTTTGAAAAATACGTACGCCGAAATACCGGCGATGAATAGTCCAATTCCAACCGCTGCGGTGCCCTCGGGGAGGGCGATTTTCGAACTAGCTGTGCTGTTCGGTGGTTGGTTTTCTGTTGGTAACAAGCCTTCGTAGGTTAGTGATTGCGGCTGAGGCCTGAGTTGCAGCTTCTTCGACAACACCTGGAAGTTTTGCGTGAACTTCAGCCATTACTTCCTGGCGTCGAACCTGTGTTTTCTGAAAGGCAAGTACCCCAAAACCAACAGTGGTATATGCCGCATCTTTTGCCATCTCAACAGCCCGGTCGGTAGAGATGCGAGGGAAGCGGTTGAGCAGAGCCTGAGCATCGATCTTGGTGAGGTCGAGGCTTGGAATGGTTGGAAACTTTACAGTTGGAATTTTCATGGGGTTCCTTTGGCAGTGGGGCGTTTGGTCCTTGCGCTAACAAGGATAACTCGTAGTGCTAACTATTGCAAGCAGTAGGTGACTTTGGTGAAATGGGGGCTGAGAAGGAGCCAACTAGCCTGAATGAGCCGTGATGAAAACCGACGTGTCTGCCGATGTTGCTCGGTCCGCAAAGAGGGCGATGAATGCTCCGCCGGTAGTTGCGAGCGTGGTGGTCTACCGACCTGGCACATGGTTTATGGAGTCATTGCAGGCACTTGCCGCCCAGACGTACCCGCAGTTACAAACCTTGTTTCTGATCGTCGGGGCCGCAGGCAGTGAGGGCGACGGGCTGATCGCCGATCCAACAGAACTCATCCATTCGGTTTTGCCACAAGCGGTAGTTCGTCATATTGAAGGAAATCCGGGTTATGGGCTGGTGGCGAATGAGGTGGCCCGACTTGTTGAGGGCGAAGGTGGATTTTTTTGTCTATTGCACGACGATGTTGCGTTGGATCCAGAAGCCATTGAGCGACTGATTGAAGAGACCTATCGATCAAATGCCGGGCTCGTAGGTCCAAAGCTTGTGGAATGGAATGACCCAACCATTTTGCAAAGCGTTGGGCTAAGTGTTGACCGCATTGGTGAGATTGAGCCACTGATTGGCGAGAATGAAAAAGATCAGGAACAGCACGACAGTGTTCGTGATGTGTTTGCACTTTCTTCGGCTTGCTTGCTTATTCGCTCGGATCTGTTTAGAGAGTTGGGCGGATTTAATCGTCAGATTAACTTTTTCGGTGAAGAGTTAGATCTGTGCTGGCGCGCTCATTTGAGCGGAGCACGAGTGTTAATTGTTCCTTCAGCGAAAGCGCGGCACAGAAACAGTATTGATCAGCGAGCCGTTGACTTGGAGCGAACATCTACTCAAGCGCGAAATCGTGTTCGCACTGTGGTTTCCCTTTCGGGAAGTTTGCAACTTCCTTTTGTGATGTTGCAGATGTTGGTTGCCTCCGTTGTGCAAATTGTTGCTGGAATTTTTGGTGGCGGATTCACTGCAGCACTTGCGTCGCTTCGAGCTTCACTCGCGGTGATTGTTGACCTTCCATATATTCTTCGTCGCAGGTCGGAAGTGCGGCCACTGCGCCTAGTGTCCGCTAGTGAGATCCATGACTTACAGGTTTCGGGGAGTGCACGATTTTCATCGTTTATCCGTCGTCGCAGCAAACGAATTCAGCAGGCTTCACTTGCGCAGAAAGATCGCAAGGACGCTGTCAAACATCAGCGATTTGTAACCAATACGTTTATCGCGATTACCGCATGTGTGTTGTTGGGTAGTCGGAGTTTTATCTTGCATGGAGTTTCGCATGTTGGGGAATTTCTGCCGATGCGTTCCGCTACGGAGTCGCCGCGCGCATTGATCACTTCATTCCTCAGCGGATGGACTCAAGGTGGTTTTGGTTCTGCGGGATCAAACCCAAGCGGGTATGTATTGATGGCGATTGCGGGGATGATTTCCTTTGGTCGAACCGGGGCTTTGCAAACAGCTTTAATCATTGGAACCGTTTTTGTAGGTGCATTTGGAATGTGGAAGGTTCCAGGAGGGTATTTTTCGCTACGCGCTCGAGCAATTGGAATGGCGATGTATGTCGCGGTTCCACTTCCATACGTTGCGTTGAGCAAAGGTCGCTTGAGTGACTTGCTCGTGTACGCAGCACTTCCTTGGGTGCTCCGACTATTCGTCAGGGCAGAGTCAGGCTTACGCGGCGCAAAACAAACTCAACTTTTTGCAACCTCAGTGCTGTTTGCCTCTGTGGTGTTTGCTTTTGTCCCAACATTTCTGGCAATTGTGGTTTGGGTAGCAATCGCATGGACTGTTGGGGGATTACTTGCTCGAGTAAGCCTGACCCAGGCCGTTGCAGTTGCACGAGTTGTCGTTGCCATGGTCGTGGGTGCATTGGTACTTAATGCGCCATGGGTGAGTCAGTTCGTCAATTCGAGGTGGATTGATCAATTCATTGGGAGTCAAGCAGCGTCGATTCAACGAGTGGGACTAACTCAACTCGCACGATTTGATGGTGGCCTCCTGCGATTCGGAATCATCGCATTGGGTCTCTACATTCCAGTCTTTGTCAGCGTCGTGGTAACTCGGTCAACTACGTTTGTTTGGGCTACCCGCTCGCTGTCACTTGTTGTTCTTACTGGAATGTTGGTGGTTGCAATCGATGCCGATGTGCTGAACATCGCTGCACCGAGCTTTGGTCAATTGATGGCTGTTATTGCATCTGGGCTTGCACTTGGCGCCGCTGCGCTTGCAAGTTTTGTTTTCGACGATGAATTGACATTGGCATATCGCTGGTGGAAGCCAGTTGTTTCCTGTGCAGTCATTGCGTCTTGTATTGGAGTGTTACCAGCCGTTTCTATGGCAGTTGGTGGGTCGTGGAATCAATCCAAAACAGCAATCGCAAATTTGTACACACAGATGCAAGCCAATCCGCCAGAAGGCGATTACAACATTGTGTACGTGGGGCGAAGCGAAGTGCTTCCTATCGTGTCTAGACGCGTAACCGACACAGTTGCATTTGCGGTTGCCGATGACGGAGAACTGACTATGCGTGATCGATGGGTGAAGCCAACTGAACTCAGCGGCAATGTGGAAAGCGCACTTCATGCAATTATTTCGCGCGAAACAGTTCGCGGTGGGCGCCTGCTAGCGCCACTAGCAGTTCGATATGTCGTAGTGCCACAAATTGATGGTGGGGAATCAACAATTGGCGCACCTTTGCCGCTTCCAGAGGGTCTCCTTGCGGCTCTCTCCACGCAACTTGATTTCCGTCGCGTTTACTTGGCGAGTGATTTGGTGATTTACGAAAATATGGCGTGGGTGCCATCGCTTTCAATTCTCGATGAAGGCTCTTCTGCATTGAGCAAGCAGGCGGGCGATGAAGTGTTGCTGTCATCTGAATTGCACTCCACTTTGCCAATTCCTCGCGTCGGCGACGTTTCAAGCATTACTACAGAAGTTGATAACTCCACCGTGTACCTCGCGGTGCCATTCAGCGACCGTCTTCGACTTGACATTGCTGGGACAGATGTGAGACCACGAATTGCTTTCGGTGGAACCACTGCCTTTGATGTGGTTGAGGGTGGACAGGCGACGCTGCGCTACAGCACCCCAATTTTGCAATACTTGCTCGTCGTCGTTCAGTCGCTGCTGTGGCTGTTCGTAATTGTCGCAGTATTTGATATTGGAAGAATGAAGCGCCGAATATTGCAAACGCGAAATCGTGAAGTACTTGTCGTCAATGAACTTGATTCCCCCGCTTTTTCCTTCTCTGCGGGCGGTGATCAATGAATGAAAACCAGCGACTAGCGAGCGTTCAGAACCGTACGCATTTGAGCGTTCGTCAATTAATTGTGTTTGTGCTTTCTTTATTGATGGTTGGTGCAATGGTGCTGACGAATCAACGCGACAATTCAGTTGTCGAATCAATGGTCGCGCCAAGTCCGGTTATGCCGTTTGTTTCGGTTGACCAACGCATCTCGACTAGCTGGTTTTGTCCTGGTGTTCCTGGAAATGACGGAACAATTTCTGGGTCTATCATTATTTCAAATCCTTCAGATGCCGACTTCAATGCCACAGTGACTCGCCTGGGTGTGGGTGTATCACCAGTAGTAACTGCCGTTACTGTTGCCGCTCGGTCGCAAGCAACTGTAAATGTGAAAGAAGGAATTGAGTCGCCGTTCATTAGCACGATCGTGGAGATTCTTGGCGGAGTTGGCACAGCTGAACAGTTCATTAATCATCCTGCAGGTAATTCGGTTGCACAGTGTGCAAATGAACCAGCCACGGATTGGTATTTTGCAGATGGTTTTACTGGTGCAGACAGCTTGGACCACATTGTTCTCACTAACCCCTACAGCGATTCAACTGTCGTCGATGTTTCGTTCGTAACCACGGAGTCAACTCGAGAACCAAGTCGGTTGCATGGCTTCGTCATTCCTCCGCGTTCAGTTGTTGCGCTGAATATGGCTGATGAAGGTGCACGCAATGAACCAGTGGTTGCAGTTGAAGTACACGCCTCTGCGGGAAAGTTAGTGGTTGGACGTTCGCAGCATTACTTGGGTGACGGGAGGTTGGGTTACACCATGGCTCTTGGTGCAAGTGGGTTGAGCTCGGAGTGGTGGTTTGCAGACGGTGAAAAAATGGATGGAAGTACTGAACAATTAGTGATTCTGAATCCAACTCGTAATGATGCAACCTTAAGTGTGATGTTTGTGAATGGTGTGAATCCAGACACGCAAAGTGAGCCCGCGAGTGTTGTTGCCCCTGCAGGAAGGGTTACGTTGTTTGACACCAGCACGTTGCCAAATGTTCCAAATGGACGATATGGAATCATCGTCTCCACAGTTGGAGAACCTGGTGTTGAAGCTCCCGGCATTGTTGTCGAACAAGTTATTAATAGGCGAGAGGGCAATACGGTAGGAACGTCGGTTGTTTTAGGCGCTCCGATGGGCGCTATGTCAACGGTTTGGATTGCGCCCAGTGGTGTTTCGAGTGGAATTGACGATGCGATGGTGGTTCTGAATGCAACGCCTGTCGAGGGAACAGTTTCCATTTCGCAAATTGGTCCAGCGGGTGAAGTGGCAATGGCTGGGCTCGAATCTGTTTTGCTTCCAGCAAGCGGTCTCGTTTCCATCCCAGTGCCTGCGGGAATGTCAAATGGTGAAATTGTTATTCGCGCCTCTCTTCCTGTTGTTGTGCAACGAATGTTGTT
The DNA here is from genome assembly GCA_023263695.1 of Ilumatobacteraceae bacterium. GTDB lineage: Bacteria > Actinomycetota > Acidimicrobiia > Acidimicrobiales > Ilumatobacteraceae > UBA3006. The sequence continues at coordinate 52,324 of JALQUZ010000002.1, read as the reverse complement.
GCGTGGCCATGAGCTCATCGGCCGAAGTGCAGTGCTTGCGCTTCCAACTTTTCCATCGCCAGAAGTCGGCTCATGATTCGTGCAGTAATTGTCGCAGTGGTGCTGGTGATTGCTGTTTTATTGAACAGGGTTCTCAGCAAGCGAACTGTCCAGGCTCCAACGCAGGCAGATCCCTCTATGCCTACCCAGGTGGACCGCACTGACTTTTTGGAACCTGACAAGGAATGGTTGGTGTTGGCGTTTACTTCATCAACGTGCAACACGTGTGCAGATATTGAACGCAAAGCCGAGGTGCTCAAGTCTAATTCAGTTGCAGTTGAAATTTGTGAGTACACGGCTCATCGCGAACTGCACAAGAAATATGCAATTGATGCAGTGCCCACTCTGCTTATCGCTGATGATCAGGGAATTGTGCGCAAGGGTTTTCTTGGGCCGGCTAGCGCAACTGACATTTGGGCAGCCTTGGCGCGAGTTCGCGAAGGAATACCAGACCCCCATGCAGGGGATTGCAACTAGTTATTTGGGGTTGTTTGGCGACTTGGTTCGCCAAGCCCTTGTTGGATAAGTCGTGAAACCATTGCACCGTCGATGGTCTCTTGTTCAAGCAGCGCCTGTGCCACAAGGTCGAGTCCACGTCGATGCTTTTCGAGCGTTATACGCGCACGAGTTTCTTGTTCGCGGAGAATGCGACTGATTTCATCGTCAATTTTGCGAGCCATTTCGTCGCTGTATTCGCGACCACTGGTCATGAGGTCTTCACCGAGGAATACTTGTTGCTGTCCGGCAAATGCCATTGGGCCAACCGCGTCGCTCATTCCCCATTCGCGCACCATGCGGCGAGCGATGCCCGTTGCTTGTTCCAAATCGTTTGCAGCTCCGCTATTGAGAGCACCAAACACCATCATTTCTGCAACTCGTCCGCCCATTGCTTTGCAAATGACGTCTTCAAAATATTCACGCGAGTAGGTGTGGCGTTCCTCTGGGAGCGACCATGTAACTCCAAGAGCCATGCCGCGGGGCAAAATGGTGACTTTATGTAATGGGTCGCTGTGTGGAAGCACGGTGGCAAGTACGGCATGACCGCCTTCGTGGTATGCGGTTGCGCGCTTTTCTTCAGCATTCAAAATCAAACTTTCGCGCCGTGCGCCAAGTACCACTCGGTCACGTGCGTTTTCAAAGTCAATTCGTTCAATATGTGTTGATCCGCGACGCACTGCAAACAGGGCAGCTTCGTTGACGAGGTTTGCCAAGTCTGCGCCACTCATGCCAGGCGTAGCTTTGGCCATGGTGTCGAGGTCGATGTCTGTACCCATGCGCTTGCCCTGTGAGTGCACCTTCAAAATGGCAAGGCGCTCATCGGACTCTGGCAATGGAACAACGATTTGGCGATCGAATCGACCTGGACGAAGCAATGCTGCATCAAGAATGTCTGGGCGGTTGGTAGCCGCCATCACCACGATGCCTTCTGTTGCTTCGAAGCCGTCCATTTCGGCAAGCATTTGATTAAGCGTTTGTTCACGCTCATCGTGTCCGCCACCAAGTCCTGCTCCGCGCTTGCGGCCGATGGAGTCAATTTCGTCAATGAAGATAATGGCGCGTCCCATTTTTGCCGCTTGTTGGAACAAGTCGCGCACACGGCTTGCGCCAACACCTACAAACATTTCCATGAAGTCAGAACCCGTTACAGAAAGGAAGCCAACGCCTGCTTCGCCGGCTACTGCTCGGGCGAACAACGTCTTTCCGGTTCCGGGAGGTCCGACAAGCAAAATTCCTTTTGGCACGCGCGCGCCAATTTCTTTAAACCTTTCAGGCATGCGAAGGAAGTCGACTACTTCCTTAATTTCTTGCTTTACACCGTCGTAACCAGCCACATCAGCAAACGTGGTGCTTGGTTTGTCAGCGTTGTAGTTCTTTGCGCGGCTGCGGCCAATGGACATGATGTTTCCGGCTTGACCCATTGCGCGTCGTTGCATCCAAATGAAGAAACCCATGATGAGAAAGAACGGAAGCAGGATTGGTATCAAATTTGTAAAGAAGTTGCCTTGTGGAGTTGAGTAGTCGTAATCGACACCCTTTTCTTTTAGTAACTGTTCGTCGGCGTCGGAAAGCGAAGCGGCGCCAGTAGTGGTGAATTCACTGCCGTCAGACATTTTCCCGCTGATGGTGTTGCTCAAATTGTTGATCTTGACACTGTCGACTTTGCCGCTCTGAACAAGGTCAAGAAATTCTGTGTAGGTCACCTTGGTGGCGGTAGACGCAGGCCAGAGTCGCGGCCCTGCAATGAGTCCCGCCGCAACTGCGATTAACACCCACACTGCCCAACGCGGCATAGAAGAGCGCTCTTTGCCTGATTTATTGGACCCAGATTTTGAGGAGCCTGTCTTGCCTGATGAAAGCGGGGAGTTCTTGCGCTTGTTGGACTGCGGGGGTGGTGGTGGGAGTTTGCTCACGTGCTCATGTTACGGGCAGATGTTGCAAGGTGTCTCGTCGTGCCTTGCCAACGCGCAAATCCACCTTTTGATAAGCCGTAAGAATTAGGTTTTACAACGTGACTCGTAAGTGTTCCCGTCCTGTGTGTAAAGAAGAAGCGTCGATGACGCTGACCTATCAATACAGCCGTGCTCTGGTCTGGATTGATGATCTGGCACAAGACAACGACCCACACGCGTACGACTTGTGTGAGCAGCACGGTCGGCGCCTGACGGTTCCTGGCGGATGGAGAATGGAAGATCGTCGCGATCGTTTCCGCTTGATCGTGCCAAATCGTCTTGCAGGCTGAGCAGCCTCTTCTCGCTTCACCGTTGCGCACCTTCGCGGTGTGGTCATTGACATACCTCATCGCCAATGTTTGTGGATCTGTCGTCATCTCGGTACTTGGTTATGCAGGTGATGAAGTCACTCCTACGTGGGTACTTGCGGTATCGGCTTTGGTGCTGTGGGGCCCTTTTATCGGAGTTCTGTTGTGGACATCGAAGCGCCACGGGTCTGGAAATGTCGTCAATGATTTTTCACTGAGATTTCAGGCAGCAGATCTCTGGGGTGTTCCACTTGGGATCGCAAGTCAGTTGGTGTTGGTTGTTGTTGTAACGCTTCCATTTCAATGGCTACTTCCATCAATTTTCAATAGCGAATCAGTCGAAAAACGCGCAAATGATTTGTTTGATGCGGCGCAAGGTGCATGGATAGTGCTGCTCGTCGTCATTGTTGTTGTTTGCGCTCCAATAGTTGAAGAGATGGTGTACCGCGCCTTCATTCAGCACAATTTGGGTGTCGCATACGGTGCACGTGTAGCAATATTGATTTCCTCGTTTTGGTTTGCGGCGGTGCACCTACAGCTTGCAGAATTTCCAGGACTCTTTGCATTTGCTGTAGTGCTGGGAATATGTTTTGCGCGAACAAAGCGTCTAGGGCTATCCATCATCACGCACGTTGCGTTTAATGCAACCGCATTGGTGGTAATGGCACTGACCCGCTAGCACGCTGCGGTACACCTAGGCTTAGCGTTGTGGAACCCGATGTGACGCAGGACGAAATTGATCTCGATGCGCAAGTCGAAGATGTAATTAACGTCAAAATCAATCGGTTTGAGTTGAACAAGGCATATTGGAAGAAGTTGTCGACGATTATCGCCGTTGCTGGTCCAACAATCTTTTTGTTGCTTGCGCTTCACCCGAACCTAATTCTGCGTAACAACATTCCTACAGGTGGTGACATGGGTGCGCATGTGTGGGCACCAGCGTATTTGCGCGACCACTTGTTGACGCATTTCAAGTTGTCGGGATGGAGCATGGACTGGTATTCGGGTCTTCCGATTTATCGCTTCTACATGGTTGTACCGGCGCTGATGATCGTGTTGTTGGATGTGATCCTGCCGTACGGCATTGCTATGAAAATCATTGCGGTCATCGGCATTCTGACGCTTCCGTATTTCTCCTGGCTGTTCGGTCGTTTCGCAAAGTTTGTTTATCCAATTCCCGAGTTGTTTGCTATTGCCGCAACCATCTTTTTGTTTGATGAAAGCTTCACTATTTATGGAGGCAATATTGCATCCACAATGGCGGGAGAGTTCTCCTTCTCGATAGCACTGTCGCTTGCGATGTTGGGTTTTGCGCTGCTTGCAAAAGGTCTAGAAACAGGACAGCACCGAGTCTCTGCAGCTGTCATCATTTCGTTGTCTGCTCTCAGTCATGGAATTGTGCTGCTATTCGTTTTTGGCGGTGCTGCACTCATGCTTGTGGTGTGGAATAAGCGCGAATCATTGCAGTTTGGCGCAAAGGTCATTGCACTTTCCGCACTGCTGTCATCGTTTTGGGTCATTCCGTTTGTCACGAGTCATGCCTATATGACCGACATGAAATACGAGCCACGGCCAAGCGGAGTGACGGATTCGTTTTGGAAAATGTTTTTCCCACTCCATATTTTGCTTGATGTTTCATTGACGGCATTGGCTGTTATCGGGGCAGTGGCATTAGTGCGCAGCAAGCACAAAGCAGGTACATGGATGACGCTGCTTACATTGCTTCTTGCAGCCGGTGTATTCATTGCTCGCAATAGTTTGCCCATTATTGGGCTGTTGTGGAACCCGCGCATTTTGCCGTTCTTTTATTTGCTCAGGTATTTCCTGTTTGTCATTGGATTGTACGAACTCGTTACGTTTGCTTTGCGAGTTAAATCCATTGCTCGCATTGCGCAAAGTGAATCTGGTGTGCCTGTAGTGCTTGAAATTGCACAGCCTCGTGACAACTTCAGTTTCAATCTCGCATTGCTTTCTGGGTTTGCTCTCATCGTGCTGGTAGCTATCGGGTTTCGTTTTCAGGAACTTCCGTTTGGCTCAACTCGTGTGAACGCTGCCGGTAAATACGAATACGTTTGGGGTCCGCTACGTACAAAGTCCTCTAACGACGGGTTTGTTGACGGTTGGGCGCGTTGGAACTTTACGGGTTACGAAGGAAAGAACGCGTATGGGGAGTATTACGGCGTTGTTCAGACGATGAAGAAACTTGGCGCTGATTCAACGCAAGGTTGCGGTCGGGCGTTGTGGGAAAACAATGGTGAATTGAATAAATACGGAACCACCATGGGCTTGATGCTGCTTCCTTATTGGACAGATGGCTGCATTAGTTCGATGGAAGGATTGTTTTTTGAAGCCGCCGGTAGCACTCCTTACCACTTCATTACTGCAGCCGCTATGTCAAAGCAAAGTAGTAATCCAGTGCGTGAGCTTCGCTACGACAATAACGATGCCGCACTTGGCGTGAGATATATGCAGGAACTTGGAGTGAAGTACTTCATGGGCTTCACCCCAGAAGCTATTGCACAAGCATCACAACAAGAAGGCCTCACCGAGGTTGCGCGATCGGGTCCTTGGGTGGTGTATCGAGTGGCAAACAGCGATGTGGTTACTCCACTCACCGCTCAGCCAGTAGTCGCCAACATTTCGTCGAATAATCCGCGTGAACGGTGGCTGGAAATAGGTACAAGCTGGTTTCAACATCCAGAAATATGGACAACTCCCGTTGCCGATAACGGTCCGAGCGAGTGGCCACGCGTTGATGTTGTTGTAGATGAGACAAAGCGCGAAGGCGATCAAAATTCCAATAATCGGCGAGTCGATGTGGTGAAGCCAGCTAACGCGCTGACTCCGGTTCCACTTGACCCCGTTGTGGTCAGCAATGTAAAAATCGGCGAGGAGAGCGTGAAATTCGCTGTCGACAAAATTGGAGTTCCAGTTTTGGTACGCGTGAGTTATTTCCCGAACTGGAAGGTCGATGGCGCAAAAGGCCCATACCGAGTTGCACCGAACATGATGGTGGTTATTCCAACGAGCACCAATGTGAGCATGCATTTTGGTTGGAATATGCGCGACTATGTGGCCTACTTGCTGTCGTTCGCGGGTATTGCGTGGATCGTGATGATCCGCCGCCGTAGCAAACACGTTGCCGAGTAGTCTCTACAACCGTGCCAGATCTGAACGCAATTGTTAAGGCCTATGACATTCGCGGCATAGTGCCCGATCAATTAGACGCCGACATTGCGTATGCCATTGGAGTTGCCTTCGCCAAGTTTGCCAAAGCTCCTCACATGGTTATTGCTCATGACATGCGTCCGAGTGGACCAGAGTTGGTTGATGCGTTTCAGCGGGGAGTGCTTGCCCACGGAGTAAGTGTCACCAATTTGGGTCTGGCATCGAGCGATTTGCTGTATTACGCATCGGGCAAACTTGATTCGCCTGGAGCGATGTTCACCGCTTCGCATAACCCGGCGCAGTACAACGGAATTAAGTGTTGCCTATCTGGCGCGCGATCAATCGGAATCGATAACGGTCTGCGCGAAATTCACGCACTCGCCGCAGAGGTGCTTGCCGGTCGTGAACCTGCATTCGCTGCAACTGCAGGAACCCTGAACCACGTCAATATGTTGTCGGAGTTTGCCGATCATGTGGTGAAGTTCATTGCCGGCGACTCGTTGCGAAAATTGCGCATCGTTGCCGACACGGCTAACGGAATGGGTGGGCTAGTTGTACCTGCAGTGTTTGAGCGACTTGTCGATTTCGAATTAGAGGTGATGTACGGAGAACTTGACGGAACATTTCCCAATCACCCTGCAGACCCATTGCAAACAGCCAATCAGCGCGACCTTATGGCGCGTGTGTTGGCTGGAGGTTTCGACGTTGGACTTGCCTTCGACGGCGATGCCGACCGCGTATTTCTTGTCGACGAACTTGGCCAGGGAATGTCGGGAAGCACGACAACTGCATTGCTGGCAACGCGATTCCTGCGTCTAAACCCTGGCGCAACCATTTTGTACAACCTCATTTGTTCGCGCGCGGTTCCCGAAATTATCGCCGAACATGGCGGTAAAGGAATTCGTACCAAAAATGGTCACAGCTACATGAAACAGATCATGGCTGATACTGGAGCGGTATTTGCCGGCGAACATTCTGGGCATTATTACTTTGCGGACAACTATCGAGCAGACAGCGGGCTCATCGCCAGTATGGGAGTCCTCGGCGAAATGTGCCGCACAGGAAACAAGTTGTCTGAAATCCGTAAACCGCTCGAGCGCTATGCGTCAAGCGGCGAAATCAACACCACCGTTGCCGACATTGGCAAAGTAATTGCTCAAATTGGTCGCGATTTTGCGGATCACACTCAAGATCATCTTGACGGCTTGACTGTGGACTGTGGATCGTGGTGGTTCAACGTTCGTCCAAGCAATACAGAGCCATTACTCCGATTGAACCTTGAAGCCAGCACGCGTGACGAATGCGATACGCACGTGGCTGAGTTGCTGTCTGTCATTACCGCCTAGTCTTGCCGTATGTCGCTTGACTCGAAATTGCTTGAAATTCTGGCTTGCCCAGAAGACAAAGGTCCACTGTTTTATTTTTCCGCAGATGCATTTTTGTACAACCCACGACTGCACCGTAAATACTTGGTGCGTGAAGGTATTCCTGTAATGTTGGTTGAGGAATCCGTCGCGGTAGATGCCGCAGAGCACACAGAGCTCGAACGAAGAATCGTTGCGGAGAGTATTCGTCCCACCTTCGTTTAAGGAGTTTCTATGTCTTCATTCGCACAACGACGTGATTGGCGCGTCGCCGATCTTTCCCTCGCACCATTTGGTCGTAAGGAAATTCATCTAGCCGAACATGAAATGCCTGGCCTTCGCGCCTTGCGTAAGGAATTTGGCAAAACTAAGCCGTTGAAGGGTGCGCGAATTTCTGGTTCGTTACACATGACCATTCAAACTGCAGTGCTCATTGAAACGCTCATTGAGCTTGGCGCTGAAGTGCGTTGGGCAAGTTGCAACATCTTCTCCACTCAGGACCATGCTGCAGCGGCAGTTGTCGTTGGGCCAAATGGTTCGGTAGACGAACCCAATGGCGTTCCGGTATTTGCATGGAAGGGTGAAACACTCGAGGAATACTGGTGGGCAACCGACCAAATGATGACATGGCCAGATGGCGACGGACCAAACATGATCTTGGATGACGGTGGCGATGCAACCATGTTGTTGCACAAAGGTGTTGAGTACGAAGCAACTGGTGCTGTTCCAGATCCAACTTCTGCTTCCAATCCTGAGTTGGCCATTGTTCTTGGACTGCTTCAGCGCACGCTGAAGACCCATCCGAAGAAGTGGACTGTGATGTCAAAAGGAATCAAGGGCGTCACCGAGGAAACCACAACTGGTGTAAAGCGGTTGTACAAAATGGCAGAAAAGGGTGAGCTGTTGTTCCCAGCTATCAACGTGAACGACAGTGTGACCAAGTCAAAGTTCGACAACTTGTACGGCTGCCGTCACTCACTTATTGACGCAATTAACCGCGCCACCGACGTGATGCTCGCAGGTAAAACCGCAGTGGTATGTGGTTATGGCGACGTGGGTAAGGGCTGTGCTCAAAGCCTTCGCGGGCAAGGAGCGCGAGTGATTGTTACCGAAATTGACCCGATCAATGCCTTGCAGGCAGCGATGGAGGGCTACCAGGTTGACACGCTAGAGAACATGGTGGCCACCGCAGATGTGTTCGTGACTGCAACGGGCAACGAAGCAATTGTCACGGTTGATCACATGTCACGCATGAAGCACAACGCAATTGTGTGCAACATTGGCCACTTCGACAATGAAATTGATATGGCTGGTCTTGCACGCAGCGGTGCAGTTCGCGACGAACTCAAGGCCGGAACCGACCTGTGGACGTTCAAAGACGGACACGCGGTGATTGTGTTGGCGGAAGGCCGATTGGTCAACCTTGGTTGCGCAACGGGTCATCCAAGTTTCGTGATGAGTTGCTCATTTTCGAATCAAGTCATTGCGCAAATGGAACTGTTCGGAAATCTCGACAAGTACCCACTTGGTGTGTACGTATTGCCAAAACACTTGGACGAAAAAGTTGCGTCATTGCACCTTGATGCTTTAGGCGCAGTACTTACGAAGATGACCGATGAACAGGCTGATTACCTCGGCATTCCACCTAGCGGCCCGTTCAAGCCAGAGGCATACCGCTACTAATTCGCTATTCGCCCCATTGCTCATCTTGTGTGCTCGGAGTGAGCGCTTCAAGGTGCAGCAGTGGGAGCGTGCGAGCAACGATTGGTCCAATGCCGAACGCGAATACCAGCGTTCCAATTCCTACTGAACCGCCGAGCGCAAATCCAACGATCAGTACGCACACTTCAACAATCGTGCGTGCACGACTGACTTTGATGCCACGTTGAGCGAGACCGGTGAAGAGTCCGTCGCGTGGGCCTGGCCCTAGTCCGGCACCGATGTACATGCCCGAGCCAATTCCCAAAATGATGATGCCACCAAACATGAGTGCAATTCGCAACGGCAAAGACTCTGCGCGCGGAATGATGTCAATGACCACGCCAGCAACAAGTCCAATTTCAACAGCGTTCAGTAATGTGCCGATTCCCGGCTTTTGACGAAGAGGAATCCACAGGAAGAGCACCAAAAAACTGGTCAGAATGAGCGCGCGTCCAAACGGCCAGTGAATCTGCTTGCTTAAGCCGTCATGAAAAACGTCCCACGGTGCAAGACCCATGTGACCTTGCTTTTGCATGCCAACTCCAATTCCGAACAGCACGAGGCCACCTACACATCGTGTGAGTCGTTGAATAGGTCGATCGCGAAGTGGGGCGGTGAAGTAATTCGGCATTGCTCAACCGTAGCCCTCGTTGTAAAGGAGTAAGGGGTGTTTAAGTATCAATGTGCTGGATGCGGACAAGCAATTCCCACATCGTGTGCAGGGTGTGCCGCAAAGATCGCATCGTGTTTACCACCGCACTGCGACGATGCTGTGGTTGCGTTGTCCTATGAAGGTCTTGTTCGAGAGCTGATGCTGGGGTTCAAATACAACAATCAACGTGCAGTTGCCGCAATGTTTGCAGACCGACTTCATGAGACATTGCGCACAATTCCAGAAATTGGATGCATTGATGTGGTGACGTGGGTTCCAACAACGCGCGAACGTCGTATGGAGCGCGGACATGATCAAGCAGAAACACTCGCTCGAAAATTGGGACGACTTCTTAATGTGCCCGTACGCAAATTATTGGTGCGCGAAACGGTCGGGCATCAAACAGGGAGCAGTCGTGCCAAACGGTTAGTTGGCGTGTCCCTCCGTGCTCGAAAACTGAGTGTTCCCACCTCTGTTTTGGTAGTTGATGATGTGGTGACAACTGGCGCAACGATGCGAATGGCTAAGCAAGCGCTGTGGCTGGCGGGTGCTGCGAGGGTTGTTTGTGCGGCTGTGGCTGCCACTCCCGCGCCAGTACAGCGCAGGTAGGATCATTGACTGCATGGCACTACTAGATCGCATTCTTCGTGCCGGCGAGGGCAAAAAGGTTAAGGCACTTGCTTCGCTGGTGCCCGATATCAACGCTTTTGAACCCGAACTCAAATTGCTCTCCGACGCTGCACTGCAGGGCAAAACCACCGAATTCCGTCAACGCTTAGAGCGCGGCGAAGACGTTGACGATTTGTTGGTGGAAGCTTTCGCGGTGGTTCGCGAGGCATCATCACGAGTCATTGGCCAGCGCCACTTCGATGTTCAGCTCATGGGTGGAGCAGCGCTTCACGCCGGATGGATTCCGGAAATGCGAACAGGTGAAGGAAAAACTTTGGTTTCAACTTTGCCCGCGTACCTCAACGGTCTATCGGGCAAAGGCGTGCACGTTATTACGGTGAATGATTACCTGGCACGTTTTCATGCCGAGTGGATGGGTCGCATTCACCGCTGGATGGGTCTTGAAGTCGGATTGGTCATTCCTGGAGTGCGTACTTCACCAGCCGAAAAGCGTCGTGACTACGCAGCCGATATTACGTATGGCACCAACAACGAATTCGGTTTTGATTATCTTCGCGACAACATGGCATGGACATTAGAAGATTGTGTGCAGCGTGGACACAATTTTGCCATCGTGGACGAAGTTGACTCCATCCTCATCGACGAAGCACGTACTCCGCTCATCATTTCTGGACGCATTGCAGATGCAGCCAAGATGTACTACCGATTCGCATCCATAGTTCGGTCGCTTTCTCGTGATGTCGATTACGAAGTTGAAGAAGACAAGCGAATCGTTGTTCCTACCGAGTCGGGCATTGAAAAAGTTGAGCAACAACTTGGTATCGACAATTTGTACGACGAAGTGCAACAAAACTTGGTGCACCAACTGCAAGTTGCGTTGAAGGCAGCCGTGTTGTATCACCGCGATAAGGACTACATCGTGCAAGACGGTGAAGTAAAAATTGTCGATGAATTCACGGGGAGAATTCTTGAGGGCCGTCGTTGGAGCGAAGGCATTCACCAGGCTGTTGAAGCTAAAGAAGGCGTGAAAATTAAGGAAGAGAACCAAACTCTTGCCACTGTTACTTTGCAGAACTATTTCCGCATGTACGACAAGCTCGCTGGCATGACGGGAACAGCGCAGACTGAAGCCGCCGAGTTAATGAACACCTACAACCTTGCTGTTGTTCCCATTCCGACAAACCGCGAGATGATCCGTAAAGACCAGGCAGACCTTATTTACAAGTCTGAACAAGCAAAGTTCACTGCGGTGGTCAACGACATTGAAGAAAAGCACAAACTCGGTCAGCCGATTCTTGTTGGAACCGTCAGCGTCGAAAAGAGCGAACTACTTTCACGGTTACTCGACAAGCGAGGTATTCAGCACGAAGTGTTGAATGCGAAACAGCACACTCGTGAAGCCCATATTGTCGCTCAGGCTGGTCGCTTGGGAGCGGTAACGGTTGCTACGAACATGGCGGGTCGTGGTGTTGACATTTTGCTGGGTGGAAACCCAGAAGGTCTTGCACGCCAGCAAGTGTTGAGCGAAGGCCACAGCGAAGACGCATTGAAAGACGAATTTGAATTAGCGATGCCGCTGGAACACATGCCCGAGGAATATCGCACCGCACGCTCAGCTGCGCAAGCGCGTTACAAAGAAGTTCTTGAAGTGCTGAAAGAGCAGTGCAAGGCAGAAGGCGCAAAGGTTCGTGAAGTAGGTGGCTTGTATGTGCTTGGCACCGAGCGCCACGAGTCACGTCGTATTGACAATCAGCTGCGTGGCCGTTCTGGTCGACAGGGCGACCCAGGCGAAAGTCGTTTTTATCTCAGCCTCGACGACGAATTGATGCGACTGTTCGCAACAGGAGCACTCAGTTGGGTAATGGGTAAGGCGCTTCCAGACGACGAAGCTATTGAAGCAAAAATGGTGACGAAGGCAATTGAACGCGCACAGAGCACGGTCGAGCAGCGCAACGGAGAGATTCGCAAGAACGTATTGAAGTACGACGAAGTGATGAACGAGCAGCGCAAAGTCATCTATCAGCGCCGAGATCAAATTCTTGAAGGTCTAGATCTGAAGATTGCAGCAATGGAATATCTGGCAGATGCCGTTGACTCGCTCATTGATAGCCATTGTGTTTCCGATGCAGATGACGAATGGGACTTGGAAGGTCTCGCTCGCGAGTTGATCTCATTCTGGCCAACCACCATCACCGAAGCTTCGCTTGCGAACTGCGGTTCAACAGACGACATGTATGACCTTGTGATGGCCGACGCATCTCGCTATTACGCGCAACGCGAAACTGAAATGGGTGAGCAGACCATGCGCGAAGTAGAGCGCCAAGTCATGTTGCGCATTATCGATCAGCGTTGGCGCGAGCATCTCGAAGAGATGGACTATTTGCAAGAAGGAATCAACCTGCGAGCCATGGGTCAAAAAGATCCGCTTACCGAATGGCAGCGCGAAGGCTTTGAAATGTTCGGCGCACTCATGAAGGGCATCGCACAAGACTTCGTGAAGTATGTAATGCACGTTCAGGTCGTCAAAAACGATGCTCCGGCATTGCAGGTGGAAAACCTTCAGGAATCTTCGTATGACTCCGAAACACAGGGTGGTTTTGTAGGTGCCACTGCAGACCCGTTGGCTCCACCAGTACCCGCAGCCCCAGCTGCACAAAAGACGGTGGTTAAAGCAGCAGATGACTGGTCGCTCACTCCTCGTAATGCTCCTTGCCCATGCGGATCTGGCAAGAAATTCAAGATGTGCCACGGGCGCGATTAATCGCAACAGCGAGTAGGTAACTGGCATGCGTGATTTTTCTAACGATCTCACTGAAGTTCGTCGACGTGTTGATGAAGCGTCGGTGTACTTGAAGGTGGAAGCAAGCCGATTGCGGATTGCCGAACTGGAAATTGAAGTTGCGCGTCCAGACCTGTGGGACGACCAGGAAAATGCGAAGAAAGTAAATTCCGAATATTCAAACTTGAAATCAGACTTGGATGAGTTTGCATCGTTGGCGGGATCGGTTGAGGACTTAGAAGTACTTCACGAGATGGCTCGCGAAATTGACGATGAAAGCCAAGAGCCAGACCTGGAGCGCGGTATTTCGCAAGCGCGCGCGAAACTTGATGCACTTGAACTACGAAGTCTGTTCACTGGCGTGCACGACGAAGCTGATGCCATCGTGCAAATTAATGCGAAAGATGGTGGCGTTGATGCACAGGACTGGAGCGAGATGCTGCTACGCATGTTCACGCGCTGGGCAGAGCGAAAAGGTTTTGATATTGAAATTGGTGACGTCTCTGAAGGCACCGAGGCCGGAATTTTGTCTGCCGACTTCACGGTGAGAGGGCGATACGCATACGGACTGCTCACATCCGAACGCGGTACACATCGCCTTGTTCGCATTAGCCCGTTTGATAACCAAGGTCGCAGGCAAACAAGTTTTGCCAACGTGCAAATTTGGCCAGTGCTTGAAGAAGTAGATGTTGAAATCAATGAGGCAGACATTCGCATGGAAGTATTTCGTGCATCGGGTGCCGGTGGTCAGCACGTGAATAAAACATCTTCTGCAGTTCGACTGATTCACGAACCAACTGGTCTCGTCGCTTCGTCTCAGCAAGAGCGTTCGCAACTGCAGAACCGAGAAAATGCTCTAAAGCGTTTGAAGACCATGGTTGCTTCACGCATTGAAGAAGAACGCGAAAACGAATTGCGCAGTATTGGCGGAAAACAGGCGCAGGTGGGATGGGGTAGCCAGATCCGCAGCTATGTCATGCAGCCTTACCAAATGGTGAAAGATGTTCGCACCGAAATTGAAAGCGGAAATATCGCTGGAGTACTCGATGGAGACCTGGATTCCTTTATGGAAGGCTTCCTCCGCTGGCGACGTGCAAACTCCGATTCATAAATTAGACTGTTTACCTGTTGCCTGAGAGGGGCCCCATGATCCGTTTGGAAAATGTGACCAAGAGGTACGGGTCCGAAACCGTTGCGGTTCGGGACGCATCGTTTGACGTCGCCAAAGGTGATTTTGTGTTTTTGGTTGGCCCATCGGGGTCAGGCAAGTCGACCATCTTGCGCCTCATCAACCGTCAGGAACGACCCGAGCGTGGTGATGTTTGGGTTGCTGGTCAGAACGTAAATGATTTGCCTGACTCACGCGTGCCGTTCTTGCGTCGCAACATGGGAAACGTGTTTCAGGACTACAAATTGCTCACTGGCAAGACGGTGTTCGAGAACATTGCCTTTGCGTTGGAAGTTATTGGCAAGCCGCGACACGTGATTGCACGCCAAGTTCCTATCGTGCTCGATCTTGTTGGGCTTGCTGGCAAAGAAGATCGTTTTCCGAATCAACTTTCTGGTGGTGAACAGCAACGCGTGTCCATTGCGCGAGCATTCGTCAACCGACCTCTCATACTTCTTGCGGACGAGCCAACCGGAAACCTCGACCCTGCAACTGGCGAAGGCATCATGTCGCTGCTTGATGAGATCAATCAAACGGGAACAACGGTTGTCATGGCGACACACGATCATCGAGTGGTGAATGCCATGCGCAGGCGAGTTATTCAAATGGACCGTGGCGTACTGGTGCGCGACCAAGAGCGAGGTGTGTACGAATGATCGCTCGAATTACTTATGCGTTTCGTGAAATGTGGGCGAGCTTCCGTCGCAACCTCACACTCACTGCCGCGGCCATTCTTACTTCAGCAATTGCTCTGCTGCTTGTAGGTACCACGCTGTTAATTCAGCGAGCATTTGAGAACCTGCTCGTGCAATGGAAGGGCGACGTAGCAATGATCGTGTTCGTGCGCAGCGATGCCACACCAGAACAGATCTCGTTAATTGATGAGTCAATTAGGTCGGCACCCACCATTATCAACGTTGACAAACTTGAATATTTGGATAAAGCGCAAACATACGAAGAAGCAAAACGTATTTTTGCTGGTGACCCGGTAACGCTCAGTTTGCTTACACCTGAAAACATTCCTTCCGAGTTCAAGGTAGTTCCCATCACGCAAGACCCAGCTCTCGTTCGATCGCTAAGCGAGCAATATCGTTCGCTGCCAGGAGTTGAAGATGTAGCTCTGGCCGAAGACGAATTCCAAGTCATTTCTACGCTGTCAAAGTTTGTGCGCACCGTCACGCTCGTGATGTCGCTGGTGCTGTTGATGGTTGCGGTGGGCCTCATTTGGAACACCATCCGAACGGCGATGTTCGCTCGACGACGTGAGATTGAAGTCATGAAACTCGTTGGAGCGACAAATTGGTTTATTCGAATTCCGTTCATGCTTGAAGGACTATTGCAAGGTCTCATCGGTGCTGTCGTGTCATGTGGTGGGCTGTGGGTATTGAACTCGGCATGGACTAATGGAGTGGCAGGGTTTAAGCCAGGAACAGGCATTTCGTCTTTGGTTGTCCCTTCTGGCTATTTATCTGGCGTGATGTTCGTTATTTTGATGATTGGTGCTCTTGCCGGAGCAATTGGTTCGGCGATTGCAGCTTCACGCTTCTTGGACGTGTAGCCCTCACATCTAGATTGGGCACATGGCCTACACCGAACTTTTGTATTCAGTTGCTGATGGCGTTGCCACGGTGACGTTGAATCGCCCCGACAAACTCAATGCATTCACCAACATCATGATGCGTGAATTGCATATGGTGTTTGACGAAATTGATGCGGACGACAATGTTCGCGCCGTTGTCATGACTGGTTCGGGTCGGGGATTCTGTGCAGGAGCCGATTTATCTGGTGGCGGAGACACCTTTAATGACGGATCGCTCAGCACCGATTCGCAGTCCAAGTTTCGACGCGATGGCGGTGGAACCGTGACGTTGCGAATGTTTAAGTGCAATAAGCCAATCATCGGTGCAATCAATGGTCCTGCTGTAGGAATAGGTGCAACGATGACGCTGGCAATGGACATGCGTCTTATTTCCAGTTCCGCAAAAATGGGTTTCGTATTCACGCGTCGTGGAATTGTTCCTGAGGCATGTTCGTCATGGTTCTTGCCGCGGATAGTAGGAATTGCGCAAGCCCAAGAGTGGGTGATGACCGGTCGTGTATTTGATGCCGAGGAAGCACTTCGTGGTGGCTTGGTGCGCAGTATTCACGAACCAGACGATTTGTTGCCTGCTGCATATGCGTTAGCAAAAGAGATTGTCGATAACGCCGCACCGGTTTCTGTGGCACTTGCTCGCCAAATGATGTGGCGAATGCTTGGCGCACCGCACCCGATGAATGCGCATCGTGTGGATAGCCGAGGTATTCAAATTCGCGGACGATCGAAAGATGTGCACGAGGGTGTGATGAGCTTCTTGGAAAAGCGCCCTGCAGTATTCACTGAACGAGTGACTACAGACTTGCCAGACATTTTCCCGGAATGGGAAGAGCCGGAGTTCTTTTAATCTCCATGGCGATGTTGTTTGACGAAGTTGGTGGCAGCGAATTTTTTATTCGCTTAGTAGACCGCTTTTACGAAGGCGTGGTGCAAGACGATGTGTTGTGGCCGCTGTATCCAGACCATGATGACTTGGCTGGAGCGCGCGAAAGACTCACGTTGTTTCTCATTCAATACTGGGGTGGGCCTACGACTTACAGTGATCAGCGCGGTCATCCGCGTTTACGTCAACGGCACTTTCCCTTCGCAATTGGCGAATTAGAACGCGAGCGTTGGATGTTGCATATGCAAACTGCAATTGACGAATGCACGACTGACCCCAATATTCATGCGCAACTCACCGAATACATGACCAACGCTGCACAACACATGATCAATCGGTAGTTGCAGAAAATTACAATAAAGCGAAGCAGGCGATTGCTGAAGCAGATGCCACGTTCAGTGAGTCAACTCCGTCGGCCATGGTGATGGTGGCAAGTTGTGTGCATTGTTCGAGGCTTGCAACGCTGAGGCCCTGTCGTTCGGAACCAAGAATGAGTGCCCGCTTACCTTTCAATTGAATTGAACGAAGGTTGCTGACCTCACGCGATTCGTGATGCGGTGTAAGACCAATCGTGGCGAAGCCGGACTGATGCAGTTGCGTAAGAATTTCGCTGGTATTCGAAAATCGAGCGAATCCCAGCTTGAAGGTGGTGCCCATGCTGACGCGCAATGCTCTGCGGGAAAGAGGGTCGGAACTTGTTGAGTCGAGAAGCAGCCCATCCCATCCAAGTGCCGCGGCTGTTCGCGCTATCGACCCAACATTGCTTGGGTTGTCCACGCAGTCAAGCACGATTAGTCGTGTCGATCGAGCAATTAAGTCGTCGCTTGAAATAATCGGCGGACGTTTAAAAACTCCAATCGCATCAAGTGGCACGCCAAGACCGGTCACTTCGCGACGAATATCGGCGTTGGCAACAAGAGTTGCACCACCCGCTTTGTGCACGGCACCAGAAAACTCTGTTGCACATTTTGGATCGCACAACACCACATCGGGAATACAGCCGGCATCGAGTGCCCGGTGCACTACTAAATCGCCTTCAGCGATGAACAATCCCTCGTTCAGAGCAGATCTTCGCTGGGCGATGGTGGTGAGTTGGCGTTCACGCCAACGAAAAGCATTCAGCCGAGGGTCAAGTGCATCGTCAATGGTGACGATCATGGAGAACTAGTACAACCAGGGGAACGCGTCCCAATTTGGTTCGCGCTTTTCGAGGAACGAGTTGCGTCCTTCCTCGGCTTCATCCGTCATATAGGCAAGGCGAGTGGCTTCGCCTGCAAATACCTGCTGTCCTACAAGCCCATCATCAATCAGGTTGAACGAGAACTTCAACATTCGTTGAGCAGTTGGGCTCTTGCCATTGATTTCTTTTGCCCATTGCAATGCGGTTGCTTCAAGTTCGGCGTGAGGAACCACAGCATTGACCATGCCCATGTGGTGTGCGTCTTCTGCTGAGTATTCGCGACCTAGGAAGAAAATTTCGCGTGCGAACTTTTGACCAACTTGTCGGGCAAGGTAAGCCGAACCAAAACCACCATCGAAACTTGCGACATCGGCGTCAGTTTGTTTGAAACGTGCATGTTCTTTGCTGGCCAGAGTGAGGTCGGAAACAACGTGCAAGCTGTGTCCACCACCTGCAGCCCAACCTGGCACAACGCAAATCACAATCTTTGGCATGAAGCGAATGAGTCGTTGCACTTCCAAAATATGGAGGCGTCCTGTTCTGCCCGGGTTGATGGTGTTTGCAGTTTCACCATCTGCGTACTTGTATCCATCTTTGCCACGAATGCGCTGATCTCCACCACTGCAAAACGCCCAGCCACCGTCTTTCGGCGAAGGTCCATTGCCAGTCAGTAGTACGCAACCAACATCACTTGACTGACGAGCATGATCGAGAGCGGTAAACAACTCGTCGACTGTTGCTGGGCGAAACGCGTTGCGAATTTCTGGTCGGTTGAATGCAATTCGAACGGTGCCGTGCGCTTTTGCACGATGGTAGGTGATGTCGTTAAATGAAAAACCCTTAACTTCATCCCATTGCGTTGGGTCAAAAATGTCGGATACGTGCTGTGTGCTCACGTACTCAGTGTAAGCCCTGCCACATGCGGGTTCGCTTGGCGTGCTCTGGGTATTGCGCAAGAAAGCGTTCAGCCCATTCTTTGTTTACCGCATCGCCCTGCTTCTTGGTTTGCGGTGCGGGAACCACATCAATAGGTGTGTCAATGAATGCCATGACGCGCTTGACAGTGAGTTCCATATCTCGGGTGAGTTGTTCGTAGGTGATATGCAGCGGTGTGATGTTGTTCTGGGTGAAGTACACGTCCCAATCCGAGTTTTCGTCAGCGATGCGATTGAGAGCTGCAGCGATTGCATCTGCGTCATAGACAGGTTCGGCTTTGGTTTCCATATTGCTGTTCCACGATTCGGTTTGTGCTGCTCGCACAAATGAAATTGCTTGTCGAAGCTCGTCTTCACGAGTGATGCGCACCCACTTCACTGGTACGTTCCAAAAACTTGCATCTACTCCCATGTCAAGCATGTGGCGCTTGTATTGGTTCCAATGCATCTTCACGCCGAAGACACCATTTGTTGTCGTGTACTGCGAAGCAATCGCGCTGAGGTATTTACGCCACGATGCAGAACTGAAATACGAGATATCGCGCCACGGGTAGCGACCGGTGAGCTTGCGCACTCGTGCGATGGGTTGGCGAGACAGCTTGATCTTTGGATGGCCGCATTCGCTGCGAATTCGCTCAAAGTTCTTCGTTTGAATATTGAGGTATTCAATAGGTGTGCCTGCCAAATGGGTGCCACGCAGAATGGAGCACAGCAGTGTCGATCCGGTGCGCTCAACTGAAGCAATTGCTAAAAACGAGCGCGTTTCCACGTACGAAGCCTAGAAGCAGGCCTCTTGCTGATACGGTTTTTACGCTTTACGAACAAACTCAAGGAGAAAATCCCCATGGCAAATGCACTCACCACCGCAGATTGGACTAAGCGAGCAGGCCAAAAGGTTGCACGCACACAATTGTTTATCGATGGAAAGTTTGTTGACTCGGCAAGTGGGAAGACATTTGAGTCCATTAACCCACGCGATGGATCGGTAATCGCACACGTTGCCGAAGGCGATGTTGAAGACATTAATCGTGCAGTTGCTGTTGCTAAGCGCACGTTTGAAGCAGGTGTTTGGAGCGAGATGGCTCCGCTTGATCGCAAGAACGTGATGTTGAAGTGGGCGCAACTCATTCGCGAAAACGCCGAAGAGCTTGCACTCCTCGAAACTATGAACTGCGGCAAGCCAATTAGCGACTCGCTCAATGTTGACGTTGCCTCATGTGCAAACAACATTCAGTGGTACGCAGAAACCATCGACAAGTTGTACGGAGAAATTGCTCCTGTTCCACGCGACAGCATTGCGCTTATTGAGCGCGAGCCAATGGGTGTTGTTGGCGCCGTGGTTCCTTGGAACTACCCACTCATCATTAGCTCGTGGAAAGTTGGCGCAGCACTTGCTGGCGGAAACTCCATCATTTTGAAGCCAGCAGAACAGTCACCGCTATCGGCATTGCTGTTTGCAGAGCTCGCCGTGCGCGCAGGTTTGCCTGAGGGTGTATTCAACGTGGTGAACGGTTTCGGACCAAGTTGCGGCGGAACTCTTGGTAAGCACATGGACGTCAACAAGTTGGCATTCACCGGTTCAACCGAAGTTGGCAAATATTTCTTGAAGTACGCAGCGGAAAGTAATGCGAAGGCAGTGTCACTCGAGCTCGGTGGCAAGACTCCACATGTGGTGTTGAGCGACTGCCCAGACATCGATGCCGCAGCTTCGGCAATTGCTTGGGGTGTGTTCTACAACGCTGGCCAAACATGTCACGCAGGTACTCGTATGGTCGTGGACCAAAAGATTGAAGATGAGTTGCTTGAGAAGGTGCGCAAGGTTTCGGAATCGATTATGCCTGGCGACACGTATGACCCAAGCACGGCAATGGGAACCATTGTTGACCGCGCGCAGTTTGATCGCGTCAATGAATACATCGGCATTGGCCAAGCAGAAGGTGCAACTATTCACACGGGTGGAAAGCCAGTAGAGCCAACAAAGGGCGGCATCTACATTCCACCAACCATCTTCCAGAACGTGAAGCCTGGAATGCGCATTGAAAAGGAAGAAATCTTTGGGCCAGTGCTTGGTTCAATTCGCGTATCCAGCGATGAGGAAGCAGTACGCATTGCTAACGATTCGCAATACGGCCTTGGCGCTGCATTGTGGACACGTGATGTAAGTAAGGCACACAAAATTGCGCGTCAATTGCGTGCTGGCACTGTTTGGGTTAACACGTTTGACCGCTCGTCAATCACCACGCCATTTGGTGGATTCAAGCAGTCAGGCACGGGTCGCGATCGTTCGTTGCACTCCATCGAGGGCTACACGAACTTGAAGACCACCTGGATTCAGTTGTAAACATAGGTATTCATTCGTATTCAAAGGGGAATATATGCGTTGCGGATTTATTGGATTGGGTCACATTGGCAAGTTTCTTGCGGGCAGTCTTGTTCGTAACGGCTTTGAAGTCACCATCTTCGACCTCAACGCAGAAGCTGGTAAGCCACTTGTAGCCAAAGGTGCAAAGTGGGCGAGTTCAATTAAAGAACTCTGTGACGCATCAGACACCGTGTTTACGTGCTTGCCATCGCCACGAGCCATTGATGCAGTTGTTGCCGGACCCGGCGGAGTGCTTGAGTCACTTGCTGGTCGCGCAACTCCTGCCACATGGGTAGACATGAGTACGAACGATCAAAGCGAAACCCTTCGCCTTGGCGAAATCGCAAAGTCAAAAGGTGTACAGGTTCTTGAGTCACCAGTGACTGGTGGCGTGCACAAAGCAGCGCATGGCGACATCACCGTGCTTGTTGGTGGCGAAGACAAAGTGTTCCAAGCGCACAAGTCGGCACTTGCTGCAATGGGCAACCCAGTGTTGTACATCGGGCCTCTTGGTAGCGCGGCAGTAATCAAGGTAATCACCAACATGCTTGCATTCATTCACTTGGTCGCAGCAGGTGAAGCTTTGATGCTTGCAAAGCGTGCCGGGCTCGATCTTGGTGTTGCATTTGAAGCAATTAAGGAGAGTTCGGGAAACAGTTTTGTGCACGAAACCGAAAGCCAAGTCATCTTGAATGGTTCGTACAACATCAACTTCACCATGGACCTCGCAATTAAAGATTTGGGTTTCGCAATGGGATTCGGTCGTGAGTTTGGTGTGCCACTAGATCTCGCTGGCCACACTTACCAAACCTTTATTCGTGCGAAAGAGGCTTACGGCGGAGACGCATGGTCTTCGCAAGTGGTGAAGTTGCTTGAAGATGCAACGGGCACCGACCTGCGTGCACCGGGCTTTCCAGCCGAACTCGAATAACGTTAAGTTCAGTCAACGCTAAGGGGAAGCGATGTCACGAGAACTGCAAGTACGTAAAGAGTTGGCTGCTGCATTTCGTTGGGCAGCGCGTCTCAACCTTCACGAAGCAGTTGCTAATCATTTCAGCATGGCAATTTCCGATGACGGTCAACTATTTGTGATCAATCGAGCTGGCACACATTTTTCGCAAGCCAATGCCAGTGGTTTGGTCACCGTTGACACGGCAATGAAGGGTGATTCGCTTCAGTACGGAGTGGATCCAACGGCGTGGGTGTTGCATTCGTACCTGCATCGCAATGTTGCGCATGCCAAGTGTGTTCTGCACACGCACATGCCGTACACAACCGCGCTCGCTTGTTTAAAGGATTTTGAATTCCTAATGCTTGACCAAAATGCGAGTGCCTTCTACGGGCGCATTGCTTACGACCGTCACTATGCAGGCATGGCGCTAGACCCATCTGAAGGCGAACGAATTGCCTCGTTGTTGGTAGACGGTAAAGACGTGTTGTTCATGGGCAACCATGGAGTAATGGTGGTGGGCGAGAGTGTGGCTCAAGCATTCGATTCGTTGTACTACTTGGAAAAAGCTGCGCAATTGCAGGTGCTGGCACTGTCAACTGGCCGACCTTTGCAGTTGGTTGATGATGAAACCGCGGCGCTGGTTGCCAAACAAACTCGGGAATACCCAGGTGTTGCGGTGCTGCATTTTGAAGCACTAATGCACATCCTCGATAACGAGTGCCCCGACTACGCCAAGTAGTAGTTTTTACGAAAACCCCAAGAGAAGAAGGAATCAACTGTCATGAAAGCAGCCGTTTGTCGCGAATTTGGAAAGCCACTCGTAATTGAAGAAGTGACGCTCGCCGATGCTGGTCCGGGTGAAGTAAAGGTGAAGCTTTCTGCAGTTGCAATTTGTCATAGCGACATTACGTACGCCGATGGACACTGGGGTGGAACCTTGCCAGCAATATATGGCCACGAGTGTGCAGGAATTGTTGAAACCGTTGGAGAAGGTGTCACCACCGTGAAGGTTGGAGATCATGTCGTGGTCACACTGATTCGTTCGTGTGGGCATTGTCATGGATGCAGCATGGGTAACCCAGTTACTTGCTCGACACAATTCCCTCTTGACGCAGCAACTCCAATTACGGACAAAGACGGAAAGCCAGTTGTGCAAAGCATGCGCACCGGCGGTTTCGCTGAAAAAGTTTTGGTACACGAATCACAGTGTGTGACAGTGCCAAAAAACATCAAGATGGCAAGTGCTTCATTGCTGGCTTGCGGTGTAATCACCGGGTTTGGTGCGGTAACCAATACGGCAAAAGTTCCAGCGGGAAGCCATGTAGTGGTAATTGGAACTGGTGGTGTTGGACTGAACTCCATTCAGGGCGCTCACGTCAGTGGCGCACGAACAGTTATTGCAATCGACGTGGTGGACAGCAAAATTGAAGCCGCCAAGGGTTTCGGCGCAACACACGGCATTAACTCAAAAACGGAAGATGTTGCAGCGCGCGTGCTCGAAATCACTGGCGGTCATGGTGCCGATTATGTATTCGTTACCGTGGGTGTGAAGTCGGCATTCGATTCGTCGTATGGCATGCTCGCAAAGAGTGGGTCCGTTGTACTTGTTGGAATGCCAGCAAGCGGTGTGATGTCAGAAATTGACCCAGGCACCATGGCCGCTTACAGCCAAAACATTCTTGGTTCAAAAATGGGCAGTGCTCGCATTCAGGTAGACATTCCAAACTTGGTTGACCTATACGGCCAAGGTCGAGTGAAGCTAGACGAACTCGTTACCAAGACTTACCCAATCGAAGAAATTAATGAAGCAATCGACGCAGTAAAGCGCGGCGAGGCACTCCGAAACGTCATCGTCTTCTGATATGAAAATCGTCGACGTCAAGACATTCGTGGTGGGTAATCCGCCTCCACGATTCGGAGGTCGTTATTTCATCTTTGTAAAACTCACTACAGACACTGGTATTTCCGGAATCGGTGAAATTTACACTGCTACATATTCGCCACATTTGGTTGCGAAAATGGCGGAAGAAGTTGCAGCACGACACGTCATTGGTGTCGATCCATTCCATATCGAACACATGTGGCGCAATGTGTATGGCCGTGGCTATGCGCATCGTCCAGACCTCACCACTGGTGGAATCGTTTCCGGTTTGGAAATGGCTATGTGGGACATTTGCGGAAAAGAAACCGGCAAGCCGGTGTACGAACTACTCGGTGGACGAGTGCACGAAAAGCTTCGCGCATATACGTACTTGTATCCGCCAGTTGGTGTTGACGTGTATGCAGACGACCCTGTGTATAGCGACCCAGACGCTGCTGCTGAATGTGCAGTGCGCGAAGTGGAGCGCGGTTTTACCGGCGTGAAGTTTGACCCTGCAGGTCGCTACTCGGTGTACGACGGGCGTCAGCCAGCGTTACATGCAATGGACTTATCTGAAAAGATGGTGCGCGCTGTTCGCGAAGCAATTGGCGATCGCGCAGATATTTTGTTTGGCACACACGGACAGTTCACTGCTTCGGGTGCAATTCGGTTAGCAAAGCGCCTCGAGAAGTACGACCCATTGTGGTTTGAAGAGCCATGCCCGCCAGACAGCCCAGACGAAATTGCCAAAGTTGCTCAGGCAACCAGCATTCCAATTTCGGCAGGCGAGCGCTTGACGACGAAGTATGAGTTTCATCAGTTGCTGAAAACAGGTGCGGCGTCGATCTTGCAGCCAAACCTTGGTCGCTGCGGTGGATTGCTTGAAGGCAAAAAGATTGCAAGCATGGCCGAGGTGTATCACGCACAAATTGCGCCACACTTGTATTGCGGTCCAGTGGTTGCAGCAGCAAATATTCAACTTGCAACCTGCACGCCGAACTTCCTGATCCTTGAAACCATTCAGGGCTGGCAGGGTTTCCATGCCGACTTGGTGAAGACTTCCATCAAGTTTGAAGGTGGGTTCATCATTCCGCCAACTGAACCTGGTTTAGGAATCGAACTGAACGAAGCTGTTGCGCTTGCTCATCCGTACACGGGTAGCGAGCTTCATCTCGAGATGAGTTCAGTTCCAGCCACGTTGCTGTAAAACGTGATGCATACTTCGTCCACACCACTGTGGCAGGACGGAATGGCGCCTGTATTTCGGAAGCAATTGCTGAACGACATCGAAGTTGACGTCGTCATAATTGGTGCTGGCTATACGGGTTTATGGACTGCTTATTACCTATCTAAATTGAACTTAGGACTGAGCATTGTCATCGTTGAAGCGGAGCATGTGGGCTTTGGTGGCAGTGGTCGAAACGGTGGCTGGTGCAGCGCGTTCCTACCAATGTCGCCAACTGAGATGGCAGAGCAACATGGTAGAGACGCCATGCAATTCATTCAGTATGAAATGTTTGCAACGATTGCAGAGATTGCTCGGGTAACTGAGTTGGAGCGAATTGATTGTGATTTCCATCAGGGTGGCACGATCACATCTGCGTCAAGCTCCGCGCAAATTTCTCGAGTGAAGGATTATGTTGCGCAATGGCGAACTGCAGGATTTGACGAAACGGTTATCCGTTGGGAGAGTGCTGACGAAATCGAAACACGATTGCGAACAAGAAAGACCTACGGGGGAATGTATAGCCCACATTGTGCAGTGATACATCCCTGGAAGCTTGTGCAGGGATTGGCTCGAGTGCTGGAAGCTCGTGGAATTGCAATTTATGAACAATCACGTGTCGTAAGCGTGAAGCAACACAGTGTTCGCACCACTCGAGCACGCGTTCATGCGCGATGGGTGGTGCATGCCGTTGAGTCTTTCGCGTCACAACAAAGGCGAACAAAACGAAGCATTGTTCCTTTGTATTCGCTGATGGTTGCAACTGAGCCCATCTCGCCTCACATATGGAATGAAATTGGATGGAGCGAACGAGAGACGTTTGCCGATGGTCGCAACATGGTCACCTATGCGCAACGTACTGCGGACAATCGGATTGCCTTTGGTGGTCGCGGAGCCCCATACCACCTAGGTTCGCGAATTTCTCCGAAGTTTGATGTGAACGAGCAGATTCATGATCGATTACGCAAAACAGTTCGAGAGACTTTTCCTGCACTTGGCGATGTGAAATTCACTCATCAGTGGGGTGGACCTATTGGTGCACCACGTGACTGGCATGCATTCGCCAATGTTGACCACAGAACTGGGTTGTGTTCAGGAGGCGGTTATGTTGGCGATGGTGTTGCTTTGTCGAATTTGATAGCGCGAACGTTGGTTCATCAAATGGTCAATATTGAAAGTCCCCTAACACGATCGTTATTGGTTAATCATCATTCACGCACCTGGGAGTTGGAGCCGATCAGATGGCTAGGCATCAATGGTTTACTGACATTGACTGAAATCGCCGATGCGAGAGAGCGACGGTCTGGTGCCCCAGCCTCTCGGATTATCGCTTTTCGTGACAGATTATTGAGCTGAAGTTGCCATAATGCATGCATGACAATTTCCTTTCGCGCTCTAGAAATTCCTGCATCCGAACTTGCTGAAAAGCCACTAGGCCAGCCATCAGCCGAACCGCTCACCGGAGAGATTCTTACTCGTGCTCAAGTGTTTCTCGACAACGAGACCGTTACGTCAGGAACATGGGAATGTGAGCCTGGTGCATCGCGTTGGGAGTTCACCACTCGCGGTGAAGTGATTTATGTAATTAAGGGCAGCATGACCGTGCATGAAGATGGCGGCGAACCTGTCTTGCTCACTGTTGGTTCAAGTTGCATCTTCCCAATTGGCTGGAAAGGCGTGTGGACAGTTCACGAAACACTGCGCAAAGTGTTCGTGGTCTATCGCACCGCGTAATTCTGCTTCTTAACGGGCAGCAACGACCGATTCAGCAACTTCGCGAATTCGTACACCTGCTTCGCGCAGTACCGCTGCGTCATTAGTGAGCGCAAGTCGAATGTGGCCTGCACCACCATTGCCAAAGCTTTCGCCAGGCATGACCACAATGTCATGGTCATTGAGCAACATCCATGCAAACTCTTCGCCCGACAGTCCCGTTTCACGAATGTCCACCATGATGAACATGCCGCCTTCAGGCATGCGAGCCTTTGCAGCCGATGAACCTTCAAATGCGGCGACGAGTTGATGTGCGCGATCTTTGAACGCTGAACTGAGTCGCTCAACTTCTTGATGGCGTTGCGACAGAGCAACTGCAAGTGCATCTTCAATAAATGGTTGTGAGCCAAACAACATTGCTTCTGCAACGAGTACCAGTCGCTGGGTTACTTCGGGTGGAGAGGCAATCCAGCCTGCACGGAAGCCAGGCAGTGCGTGCGACTTTGAAATGGACGACACCGCAAGTGTGCGATGGCGAAGTTGAGGGCGATCGAAAGGGGAGCAGAACGGCGCACCATAGGTGAGGTCGGCGTATACCTCGTCGACAACGATCCAGAGGTCGTGGCGTTCGCATACTTCGCCAATTTCATCAATTTCGTTTTGCGACAACACCGCACCTGTTGGATTACTTGGAGTGTTCAATAACAACACGCGTGTCTGCGGGGTGATTGCAGCTTCAATCTGTTTCGCAGTTACATGGAAGCCATCTTCGGGAAGTGTCGGCACGGGAACAAAAGTTGCACCCGATGCCGCGACAAGGCCTTCGTAGGTGGCGTAATACGGATCTGGTACCAACACTTCATCGCCGGTTTGCACCAGTGTCATCAACACGGTGCATAAACCGTTTTGTGTTCCGGCGGTGTACACAATTTGGTCAGGCGAAACTTCCTGACCCGACCGGCGCGAGAGGTGGGTGGCGATTGCATCGAGTGCAACTTGTTCGCCTTGTCCTGCTGCGTATTTCAACCGGCCACTACGCATTGATGCAACGGCTTGATCAAGCACGCTTGCTGGTGGCGGTAAATCAGGTTCGCCAATGGAAAGAAATGTCACCTGTTGTCCTGCAGCAGCTCGGGCAAGGCCCTCCACATGTACTGCCCACTTGGCAGCCCCCAGTCCGGAGAGACGATCGGACATTGGGGCGAACCGGTTTGGCGACTTCTTCACGCTATGAAACTATCGCTTATGTTGGTACGGATATGCAGATAATGAAGCACTACCACGCAGCTCGAGCCGAAATTGATGCTCCTGGATCTCCGCTCGCAACGACGTTTACAGAAGTACTCGGCGTTTCCATCAAGACATTTGCTTCTGCACCTCCGCACTTACGTGCGCTTTGGGAAATGACGTCTGGTTTTGCTGACAAGGAATACATCATTTACGAAGATGAGCGCTATACGTACGCACAAATTCACGAACAAGTGCGCAAGTTCGCCCATTATTTACTTGAGCAAGGTGTGACAACTGAGTCGCGAGTAGCACTTGGTATGCGCAATTACCCAGAGTGGTTAGTTGCTTATTGGGCGACTGTGTCTATTGGTGCGGCTGTAGTTGGACTTAATGCGTGGTGGACTTCGCCCGAAATGGAATACGCACTTCGTGACTCAACTCCGCAAGTGTTGGTGGTTGATGATGAACGGCTCGAGCGGTTTTTGAGTACATCAATAGAACACTCAATGAAGGTTGTTGCGGTGCGCAGCAAACAACAACTGCCGGACGGCGCAGTGTCGTGGTCAGACACCATTGCAGGCGTTGATCCTGGAAAATTGCCGGACGTGGTAATTGATACCGATTCTGATGCAACAATTTTTTATACATCGGGAACTACTGGATTTCCAAAAGGTGCACAACTCACTAACCGTGGTTCAGTCGCAAATATTTTCAACATGATGGCAATGTCTGCGTCTGCAAATTTGGCAGAACAAAAAGCAATAGCTGCGGGGGATGCCCAACCATCGTCAAAGATTCCAACAAATTTGCCACTCGCATACATGGCATCAACACCGTTATTTCATGTGACCGCCTGTAATTGCGTGATGCATCCCGCAACACTGCTTGGCGCAAAACTCGTGCTGATGTACAAATGGGACCCGGGCCGGGCGTTGGAACTGATTGAACGCGAAAAGGTAACAACGTTTTCTGGCGTGCCCACGATGACCCGTGAAATTTTGTTGCATCCAGATTGGTCAAAGCGCGACACGTCGTCTGTACAGAGCATGGGTGGCGGCGGTTCGGCATTGCAGCCCGATCTGGTGACGAAGATTGCTGATTCGCTATCAACAGGTCAACCTTCAACTGGATATGGCATGACAGAGACATGTGGAATCATCACGTCAAATGCTGCACGGTGGTTTATTGCAAAGCCAGAATCGTGTGGACCTATCGTGCCCACGCTTGAAGCGAAGTTGGTAGATGAAAATGGCAACGATATTGCGCCATCACCAGAGGCTATTGGCGTTCTCTGTGTGAAAGGGGCTGTGGTCATTAAGGGCTATCTCAATCGACCAGAAGCCAACGCAGAAACGATTAAAGACGGCTGGCTCACTACTGGCGACATTGCTCGCATTGATGAAGACGGCTTTGTGTACATCGTCGATCGCGCTAAAGACATGGTCATTCGCGGTGGCGAAAATGTGTACTGCAGTGAGGTTGAGACTGCGATTTATCAGCATGATGCAATTGCAGAAGCGGCAGTATTTGGCATTCCTCATGAACGACTTGGCGAGGAGGTTGCAGCGGTACTTGTGCTTCGGCCTGGCGCGACGCTGAGCCAAAGCGAACTTGAGACTTTCTTGACAGGAACAATTGCCAAGCACAAAATTCCAACAACGGTGTGGTTCCGAGACACGGCTATTCCGCGTAACGCAACCGGCAAGTTCCTGAAGCGCGAATTGCGTAAAGAACTCATCGGTCAATAACTCTGTAACTAGTGGAGCTGGGGGGAATCGAACCCCCGTCCATCAGCCGTTGAACGCCCGTGATACGACCATTCCCGACACTGTTGCTACGCAGCAACATCGGCGGGTCGATTGGTTAATGCCGAGGCATTAACCCGCGGAATGTCTTTCCATTCGGTCATTGGTCTTTCTCAACGTCATCGGTCTTTCCCAATGTCATTCCCCGCTTCTGTTGCCGGGCTGCGGTGAATTGGCCCCGTGCGACCTTGCGGCTCACGGTTGCTCTCTACCCCCTAATTAGGCGGCGAGAGCGAACTGCTTGTTGGCAGTTGTTTTTTTGCCCCGTTTTACGAGTCTGAGCAACTCGGGTCGCACGCTCGGCCAGCGACACTGACGTCGAAACCTGTCAGCCCCGTTAACTTTGCTTGCCTCGTCAGTGTATGGCAACGGTGTGCGCATTTATTCGGTTGTTATTGCGCTTGTTTCTTTTGGCGCCCCGCCTCGCGGCGCATTTCAAGTTCAGATTCTTTCTTCGCAATGGCTTGACGGCGGTCAGCCTTTTGCCTGCCCTTGGCAAGTGCAATATCAACCTTCACGCGACCCTTGCTGAAGCGCACTTCAAGCGGAACGATGGTAAGCCGCTCCTTGTTAATGCGATCTTGCATGCGGCGAATTTGTTCGCGATGGAGAAGTAGTTTTCGGCGGCGCATAGGTTCGTGTGCTCCAACACCGTGTGCGAATGCGTACGAAGCAATGTGAATTCCATCGAGCCACATTTCGCCGTTCACCACATGCGCATAGGCGTCGGCAAGTTGCACCTGCCCAGAGCGCACGCTTTTCACTTCGCTTCCAAGCAGCACAATGCCGGCCTCAACTACATCCACAATGGTGTAGTCGTGCCTGGCCTTGCGGTTACTGGCAACCACCCGGTCTAGGTGTTCCCGTTCGCTCTGCTTGTTTTGCGCGTTCATATCGTTCGTTTCAGCATACGGGTAGCCTGAAAATGCGATGAGTACTCAAACCACACTTTTGGTATCACCTCAGGTGATGCAGTCAATTGGCGAGCACGCCATTTCGTGCTATCCAGAAGAAGCGTGTGGGCTATTGGTTGGCAATCTTTCATCGAGTGAAGTGCTCGAGTTTCATGCATGCGAGAACATCGCGCATTCAGCGAAGGTGTACACCATTAACCCAAAGCAACATTTAGTGATCGAACGAAACGCAGAAGATTCGGGCCTGGAAGTAGTGGGAGTAGTGCATAGCCATACTCACACCGAGGCGTATCCAAGTTCGACCGACGTAGCCCAAGCTCCAGACCCGAGTTGGCATTACATGATTGTGACGCTGAAGCGTGGGGTGCCTGAACCGCGCAATTTCCGCATTATTGAAGGGGTTATTTCCGAAACGGCAATTCAGGAGCACAGCTAATCATTGGCCTTTTTTCAGGGCTAGAATTATGACTAATGCAGTCAACAATCACTAGCTCGCGAATGAAGATCAATGAGAGCGTCCTCGACCTCATTGGCAATACGCCTGTTGTTGATGTCAGCAAATTGTCACCGAACCCGCGTGTGAAGCTGATTGCCAAGCTTGAAGGCCAAAACCCATTCGGATCGGTGAAAGATCGCATTGCGAAGTCCATGATCGA
This sequence comes from Ilumatobacteraceae bacterium, assembly GCA_023263695.1. Lineage (GTDB taxonomy): Bacteria > Actinomycetota > Acidimicrobiia > Acidimicrobiales > Ilumatobacteraceae > UBA3006. The sequence goes on along the minus strand of JALQUZ010000002.1, from coordinate 20,755 downwards.
GCAAGCCATTGCCGACGGAAAACTGAAGCCTGGTCAGCGCATCATGGAGCCATCTTCTGGCAACACCGGAATTGCACTTGCAGCGATTGCGGCAGTGAAGGGCAACCCGATCACCATCTTGATGCCCGAAAGTGTTTCCATCGAACGTCGTCAAATGCTTGAAGTGTTTGGTGCGGAAATCATTTTGACTCCAGGTCCTGAAGGATCAAATGGAGCAGTGCGTCGTGCAGAGGCCTTGTCTGCAGAACATCCCGAATGGTGCTTCATGCATCAGTACCAAAACGATGCGAACCCTCGCGCGCACTACAACACAACTGGTCCAGAAATTTGGCGCGATGTTCCAGAAGTAACGCACTTTGTTGCGGGCCTCGGAACCAGTGGAACGCTCATGGGTGTTGGTCGCTATCTCAAAGAACAGAATGCAGAAGTAAAGATTGTTGCGGTAGAACCACCTCTGGGTGAGCGCGTTGAAGGACTGCGCAACTTAGATGAGGGTTACATTCCGCCAATTTTTGAAAACTGGCATGGCATCGATTTGCTCGACCGCAAACGTGTCGTTCGTCCACGCGAGAGTTTGGAAATGACCCGCCGCTTAGTGCGTGAATGCGGAATCTTCGCTGGCATCTCGTCGGGTGCATCACTTGCTGGAGCGCTGAAGGTTGCAAGTGAAATTGACGAAGGAACCATTGTGTTCATCGTGTGCGATGGCGGATGGAAGTACCTGTCAACAGGTGCTTACACCGATGACCTCGATGCTGCAGAAGCCGCAGCTGAGAAAATCATTTACTTCTAATTCCTTCGTCCAATAACAAGAATTACAAGTCCGACAAGAACAATCCCCGCAGCGGACAATCGCCGTTTATGGTCTCCTTCGTCTAAGAATTTCCATCCTGCCAACGCTGCAATGACCACGCTTGATTCACGTAACGAAGCGACGTATCCAACGGGAGCGTGGCGATACGCAATCATCACCAACATGTACGCAACAGTAGAAAACACTCCCGCAGCACCCATGATCTTCCAATGAGCTCGCATGGTTGGAATCATCTGATTTCGATTGCGAATACTCGCGTACAACGAAACAAAAATTGCAGCAGCAGTGTTGAGGGCAAGCGCGTAGGCAACGGGTTGAGATTGTCGCGTGCCATGACCATCGACCACCGAGTACACCGCGATGGTTGAGGCAACTGCAAGAGCTGCACCAACTACATGCCACGAACCACTCTTAGCGAGCACGAACAATCCGAGCACCGCGAGCAAGATTCCAATTGTTGACGTGAGTGAAAGCGTGTCGTTGAGAAACAACACTCCACCTGCAGCGGCAGCAAGCGCACCTGTGCCGCGCACGATTGGGTAAGACATGGAGAAATCTCCTCGGTCGTACGCACGAGAGAGCAACATGAGGTAGGGAACATGGGTTGCGCCACTCACTAATGCCCATTCCCACGCAATGTGAGGCAGAGATCCAACGAGCGCCCAAGCGATAAGTGCTGTTGCGCTAAGTACGCCACCAATGGTGAATTGTCCCCATAACGCAAGTCTGCGATCGGTGCTTTGTTTCACCAATAAATTCCACGATGCATGAAGTACAGCTGCAGTTAACGCAAGCACGGTGGCGAGAAGCACCAAGTCAGACTATTGCGCTGGCGTATTGTGGATGCCGATGCCAAACCAGCCGAACACTGCAGTTGGCCCGATCGGCATGTTCGACTCGGGGTTCGGCGGGCTCACTGTTGCGCGTGCGGTAATTGACCTGCTTCCTCATGAAGACGTGGTGTACATCGGCGATACGGGGAGGTATCCATATGGCAACAAGCCGGCTGAGCAGGTTCGCGATTATGCGCGTGAATTGGCGTGGAGTTTGGTGAATGACTACAACGCGAAGCTGGTCGTGATTGCTTGCAACACTGCAGCTTCGGTGGCATTGCATGAGTTGGCCGCAGAACTTCCGGTGCCTGTGCTTGGGGTAGTGGAGCCTGGCGCCAAAGCATTAGTGCGTGCAACGCAGAATGGAAAAGTTGGCGTGATTGGCACGGTGGGAACCATTTCCTCTGGCGCATACGTGCAAGCTATTCGAGACACGAAGACTCCTGTGGCGTTAACTTCGGCGGCATGTCCAGGGTTTGTCGAATTTGTGGAGCGCGATCAAACCACTGGTGATGAGGTAACGGTATTGGCAGAACGCCTGCTAGCGCCAGTTCGCGAGGCGGGGGTTGATGCATTGTTACTTGGTTGCACGCACTACCCATACTTATCGCGTGTGATTAGCGAAGTGATGGGCCCAAACGTGATGTTGGTGAGCAGCGGCGATGAAACAGCGTTTGCAGTTCGCGATGCATTGGCCGAATCAGGAATGGCAGCAACAAGTGGTGTTGGTCGACATCGATTTTTGTCATCAGGCGACATTGCATGGTTCGCTCAGCTCGGTCGCCGATTGCTTGGTCCGGAATTAGATAGTGCAGAGCAATGGTCGAACAACAAGATTTAACAACAACAGGGAGAACACAGTTATGACACGTTTCGATGGCAGGCAGCACAACGAGCTCCGTCCAATTTCTTTTCAACGCGACTTCACCGAAATGTCGGCAGGGTCAGTGCTTGTCTCGTTTGGCAAAACGCGAGTGCTATGCACCGCATCACTTGATGAAGATGTACCGCGTTGGATGAAGGGCAGTGGCAAGGGTTGGGTGACCGCGGAATACTCGATGCTTCCTGGCTCATCGCCAGAGCGTGTTGATCGCGAAGCCGCAAAGGGAAAACAATCGGGTCGCACGGTAGAAATTCAGCGTCTCATTGGTCGTGCGCTTCGCTCGTCAATTGACATGAAGCAACTTGGCGAACGTCAAATTCTTATTGACTGCGACGTGTTGCAGGCAGATGGTGGAACTCGCACCGCAAGTATCTGTGGAGCCTTCGTTGCGTTGCACGACGCAATTACTCGCATTCAACAAAACGGTGGACTGTCGGTGAACCCATTGCACTCCATGTGTGCAGCCATCAGCGTAGGAATTCACAACGGCACGCCAGTGCTCGACCTTCCATACGAAGAAGATTCGAAAGCAGAAGTGGACATGAACGTGGTCATGTTGCAACCGATCAATGGTGGCGAGCCGACTTATGTTGAGGTGCAAGGCACCGCAGAAGGAAAAGCGTTTTCGCGTAGTGAATTAGATTCATTGCTTGGACTGGCAGCGGGTGGACTTGAGCAAATTTTCGCCAAGCAACGCGAAGTGATTGCTACCCCTCCAACGCCACGCCAACTCGGTAGGTAGCGGTGTTGCGCGCAGTTTGCGCATCTGCCAACCCGCACAAGGTTGCTGAAATATTCGACCTCATGGGCGGTGTTATTGACTTACAGTCACGACCAGCCGATCTTGCCGATGTAGTGGAAGACGCGGACACACTCATTGGAAACGCTCGCCTAAAGGCTGTTGCTGTGTGTAATGCAACTGGACTTCCAGCATTGGCCGATGACACTGGTTTGGAAGTAGATGCGCTGAATGGAGCGCCAGGAGTGCGCACTGCACGGTTTGCGGGTGACCATGCAACGGATGCCGACAACCGGGTGAAAATGTTGGGCGAGTTGAGTGGCAAAACACGAACGTGCAGGTTTAGAACCGTTGCACTTTTGCGGTTTCCCGACGGGCGAGAAGTCATTGCAGAAGGTGTGTGCGAAGGAAGCATTGCTGAGGCAGAAATGGGAGAACGTGGTTTTGGTTATGACCCGTTGTTCATTGCTCGCGACGGAGACGGTCGAACATTTGCGCAAATGACCGTTGAGGAAAAGCACGAGCTCTCACACAGGGGCAAAGCGTTTCGTGCGTTATCGCAATTGTTGAAAAACGATTCACCAACCGCGTAAGTCAATTGCCCAGCGATCGACGATGTCGTCGCCGCTCACTACCCATGCCGCTTCGTGTTGAGCAACGGTTGGGTCAATGTGTGCAGGGGTAACACGAATTCGTGCTCCAACTTTTGGCGTAGGGCCTTCGACCGGAGAGAACGTGGTGTGTTCGTCGGAGCAAAACCACACTGCATGTCCATCAATAGATGGGTTTCCGTGATCCATGCCAAGCGACTTCAGGCCAACATCGATAACTGCCCATTGAGCGTTAGACGAAATAACGGTGCCAACAACAAACACGGCCTGAGTAAACGGTAAGCCCAGTTGTGCGTACTGCGTGTCCATGAGTGAATACGAGCCTGCTTGAATTTCGGTGACACCAGTGTTGTTGTGCAAGTTATATGTGCCGGTTCCGCCCGCTGAAATAATGTCGCCGCCAACATCGTTTGCAGCTGCACGAAGTAGTGCCATGCACGCTTCAACTTTGGCGAGTCGTTCATTGTTTTCAGCAACCATCATGAGATGGCCTTCGTAGCCCATTACTCCGCGAACTGTTTTGCCAAGTGCTCGCGCTTTGTCGGCAAGTGACCCTGCACGTTCTGGTGCAATTCCGCAGCGGGGAAGTCCAACGTTGACATCGATGAGCACATGTTGAATTCCGGCAACATGAGCGGCCTGCAAAGTTTCTTCAGAATCAATTGCCACGGTGATGAGCGCGTTGTCTTGCAATGCGGCCATTTCTTGAAGCCGAATGGAATCAACGCATTCGTTTGCAAGCAGTAGATCGTCCCCAACACCTGCCTTCACCATGCCCACTATTTCTCGCGGTGTGGCGCAAGTGAATGCGGAGTGCCCAGCGCGAACTTGTTCGCGGGCAAGAGCCGTGCATTTGGTTGCCTTCATGTGCGGGCGCAGTCGTGTGCCAGGTAGTGCAGCGGCCATGGTGGCAATGTTGTGACGAGCAATGGCACCGTCTATCACGAGCGCTGGGGTCTGAACCTTCGAAATGTGCGCTGGTTGAAAACTCACAGTGCCGACGGAGAGACTCGAACTCTCACTGACAGCATCCTAAGTGCTGTGCCTCTGCCATTGGGCTACGTCGGCTAACGGCGATAAGGGTAGTGGCGGGGGATCGTTTCTTGACAGAATGTAAAGCGTGACCTCAACAATGACTTCCTCGCAAGACTCAGATGCCCTCGCCAGCCAACTTGGCTTGGCCGACACCATCGTGGATGAAGGGGCACTGGCAGAAAGCATTCGCAAATGTGCTGCCAACAATGTGGTGTTACCCACATTTGCTCAGTTGGCCAACCCATCGTTGATCCCGGCCGACATTGCGGCAGGCGCAGATAAAAACTCTCCAGACTCACGCAACTTATTCCGCGTGCACTGGTTTAACGACTTGGCAGGTAATCGCGTCAGCGTTCCGGATCATGTTGTTCTTCCAAAGTCGCTCACCGGAGTAGATAGCCCCATCATTGTGGTTTTCGGAGATCGTTTTCCGATGATTACAGCGCACAAAGTGTTGGCAGCATATTCATGTTTGGCGCCGCGTGTGATTACCGGTCAGTTCAATCCGTCAACACAACGTGCAGTATGGCCGTCAACCGGCAACTATGCACGCGGCGGAGTTGCAATTAGCAAGATCATGGGCGCACGTGGTGTTGCAGTGTTGCCAGCAGGAATGTCACAAGAGCGATTTGATTGGCTCGATCGTTGGACAAGTGACCCGAGCGACATCATTCGTACACCGGGTACCGAAAGCAACGTGAAGGAAATTTACGATGCGTGCAATGAAATGCAGAAAGATCCGAAGAACTTCATCTTCAATCAGTTCTGTGAATTCGGGAACTATCTTGGCCACTACGAAGTAACGGGCAGTGCACTTGCAACGGTGTATGAACACGTTGCCAAGGGATTGAATCGCCCAAACCTACGACTTGCAGCGTTTACCAGTGCGACGGGTTCCGCGGGAACGATTGGCGCAGGTGACCACCTAAAAGACAAGTACGGAACAAAGATCGTTGCGGTGGAAGCACTTGAGTGCCCGACCATGCTTGAAAACGGATTTGGCGAGCACAACATTCAGGGCATCGGCGACAAGCACATTCCTCTCATTCACAACGTGATGAATACCGATGTTGTTGCTGCGGTTTCCGACCGCGCGACCGATGAACTTGATGTGTTGTTCAACACTTCGGCAGGACGCGATTACTTGGTGCAGCGTAAGCATGTTCCGCAAGCAGTAGTTGACACTTTGCAGCATTTTGGGTTTTCATCAATATGCAACACGATTGCAGCAATCAAGACTGCAAAACTGCTTGGTCTCGGCGAAGACGATGTGCTCATTACCATCGCCACCGACGGCGCCGATCTTTACCCGAGCGAGCGCGTGAAGACCATGAAGAAGCGTTTCAATGACAACTTCACACAAGTTGAAGCTGCAGAAATCTTCGCGGAACATTTGGGAACGGTGCAGACCGACTCAATGATTGACTGCACCGAGCGCGATAAAAACCGCATCTTTAACTTGGGTTATTACACCTGGGTAGAGCAGCAGGGAACGCCACTTTCGGTGTTTGAAGCACGCCGCTCGCAGTCGTTCTGGCGCAACTTGCGCAGTCACGTTCCAACGTGGGACGCCATGATTACCGAGTTCAACGCACGCGTCGCAGCTACGAAGTAACGGTCAATGTCCACGCTTACTCAACCACAAGTTGGGTGGAAGTGTGCTGTATGTGGAGAGCGAGTAGCGATAGGCAAACCGTTGTCGTGGCGTTGCCCAAACTCGAACGAGCAGGACACGCACCATGTGTTGCAGATTGAACAACCAATTGCGCCGCTTCGCAGCACTGGTGATGACAATCCATTCATCGCATTTCGTAAATACTTGGCATGGGACTCATTTGCATCTGCATTAGGTATGTCTGATGATGCACGTGTTTCTCTAATCCGTGCAGCTGATGTTGCCGTGCAGCGCGTTGCTGGAACAGGATTTCGAGTTACCCCATTCGCTCGACACGATGCGCTTTCGGAAGCACTTGGGTTTACCGCAGCTGGTGGTGTGTGGGTAAAAGATGAAACTCATGGCGTTGCTGGGTCGCACAAGTCGCGGCATCTGTTCACCGAAATGTTGCATCTACTTGCTGCAGAGGAAACGGGAACTGCGCCGTGGTCAGCTCCTGAAGCACGACTACCTCTTGCCATTGCGTCGTGTGGCAACGCAGCATTTGCTGCTTCCACACTTGCACAAGCAATGCAGTGGCCTATTGAAGTGTTTGTTCCAGAAAACGCCGCAGCAGAACTGACAGATTTATTGCTCTCGGTCGGCGCCAACATTGTGCGCTGCCCACGTTTGCCAAACGATCCGCCAGGTGACCCATGCGTGCTTCGGTTCCGTGAAGCAGTTGCGCGAGGTGCAATTCCCTTCGGCGTTCAAGGAACGGAAAATGCATGGTGCCTCGATGGTGGTCGCACCATCGGTTGGGAAATGGCCGACAGCATGGAACGTGTCAGTGGACCACCACTCGACAGAGTGTTTATGCAAGTGGGTGGCGGTGCATTTGCGGCGTGTGGAAGCGCTGGCTTGTTCGCGGGAGGCTTGCGACCAAAGTTGCATGCAGTGCAAACGCAAGGATGCGCGCCGCTTGCGCGCGCGTGGCAAAACGCAACAGCAAGTGGTGGCGGCAAAAATGCTGGACCTCGTTGGTCTGAATGCATGTGGCCGTGGGAGAACGTGGAGTCATCGCTTGCAGATGGAATTTTGGATGACGAGACGTACGACTGGATCGGTGTGTGCAATGCAATGGCAGAAAGTGGCGGTTCTCCTGTGGTTGCAACCGAGCGAAACATTGTGGATGCGTATGCGCTTGCGCACAAAGTAACAACCATTGATGTGAGCCCAACGGGTACGGCAGGACTCGCAGGGTTGCTCGCAATTCGTAGCGAAATTGCTCATGATGAACGCGTTGTTGTGGTGTTTAGTGGTGTTCGGCGTCACTTCATGCCACTCCCCACTGCGCAATAGTGGGGTAGTAGTCTGATCGCCATGAGTAACAGCCCACTTCACTTGCCAAACGCTCCATTTGCACAAGATGGCGGCCCCGATGCACAAAGCAACATCTTCCTTCGTTTGTTGAAGAGCCGAGTGATCATGTTGGGTAGTGACGTGAACGACGATGTTGCAAACCAAATTTGCGCACAGCTGTTGTTCCTTGAAGGCGAAGATCCAAAAGCCGATGTGTGGCTGTATATCAACAGCCCCGGTGGTTCGGTAACTGCGGGAATGGCAATTTACGACACCATGCAATTCATTAGTTGCGATGTGGCAACAGTGTGCTTGGGTCTTGCTGCTTCGATGGGTCAGTTCTTACTTACCGCGGGAACAGCAGGCAAGCGTTACACATTGCCAAACGCGCGTATCATGATGCACCAGCCACTCGCTGGTCTTCGCGGCCAAGCATCGGACATTGCTATTCAGGCTGAGCAGTTGCAGTACACGAAAAAGCGCATGGCCGAACTCATCGCATTCCATTCGGGTCAAAAGATTGAGCAGATTCAACAAGACTCAGAGCGCGATCGTTGGTTCACTCCAGATCAGGCAAAAGAGTACGGACTTGTTGACAAAGTAATTGTGAAGCGCGGAGAAATTCGCTAGTTATTTTACGGTGTTACTTGAACGCCAAGCGAAATATCTACACCACACGTTGCCTTCACCCAGTCTGAAGCCGACTTCGAACTTGCTTCAGAGGCGTATGCCAGGTCTGCAACGTGTTGCACGCTCTCCGCGTCGTCGGCTTTTACCTTTGATGCAGCAATCATTAATTCGGTGAGTACATCCCAGTCATGTTGCACTTCAAGCGGTGCAACTTTCTGCAGCCTGGTGAAGTGACCAACTGCTGCGTTCACTTCATCAACTGTTGCTGGCATCACAGATATGCCGGGCATTTCTTTTGCTAGTTGGCGACAGAAGTTTGTTCCTGTGCGCGGAGTCTCTGAACACGCCGTTATGGCGAAAATCGCAATAAATGTCAATGGAATGAGGCGACGCACCCGAACATTCTCACAGGATTGAGCGCATAGTTGGTGGCACTCCATATGTGCTTCCGAATACACAGGTATTGGCACACCTCGGTGTATGTCATTTGTATCCATTCGCTCGGCAACTTTGCTCGGAGTTCAAGGCGCACCTGTAGATATCGAAATTCATTTGGGAATGGGGCTTCCGGGGTTCACCATTGTTGGCCAACCCGATGAAGCGTGCCGCGAATCTCGCGACAGAGTGCGAGCCGCGTTGCTGTCATGCGATTTGCCGTGGCCGAACAAGCGCATCACGGTCAACTTGGCAAATGGTGCAAACGAACGCAAGGGCGGTGCAGGGCTAGACGTTGCAATTGCCGTTGGCCTTTTGGTGGTGCAAGAAGTGCTCACTACCGATTCGGTGGCAGAGTTCGCATTTGTTGGTGAACTCGGACTAGATGGTTCGTTGCGCAGTGTTCCTGGAGTGGTCCCACTCGTTGCATCACTCGATGACCGCGTGGTGGTTGTTCCTCGAATTGCAGAACGTGAGGCATGTGTTGCCTCGCGCCGTGCTATTCGCTCAGTGTCCAATCTTGGCGAGTTGGTTCGCTGCATTCGCGGGGAAGAACCATGGCAACAAGTGGTCGATGTGCGCGTCGAACACATGCAACACGACATTGCCGACATGGCCGATGTTCGCGGTCAGAGTGCTGCGCGACATGCATGTGAAATTGCTGCAGCCGGATCGCACCATATATTGCTCGTTGGTCCACCCGGTGCTGGTAAATCAATGCTTGCGCAACGCCTGGTTGGAATATTGCCCAACCTGTCTACGCACGATGCTGTAACTACCACCATTGTTCATTCGGCTGCACATATTGCTTTGCCTGCAAGCGGGTTGGTGAGCAGACCGCCTTTACGGGCACCGCATCACTCCACGTCACTTATTGCCATGGTGGGAGGCGGTACTTCTTCGCTTCGCCCTGGAGAAATTTCGTTAGCCACAAATGGCGTGTTGTTTCTCGATGAATTGGGTGAGTTCGCGCCAAGTGTTCTGGATGCGTTGCGTCAGCCATTAGAAGAAGGTGTGGTTCGCGTTGCACGAGCAAAGACCTCCGTGCAATTGCCGGCAAAGTTTTTGCTCGTCGCTGCAACTAATCCGTGCCCGTGTGGCGAGGGCACTCCAGGTTTATGTGTCTGCGACGATCGTGCGAAGCAGAAATATCTACGCCGGTTCTCAGGGCCATTACTCGACCGATTCGACTTGCGTGTTGCGGTTACGCGTCCGCACGTTGATGAATTGCTTGCAGCGAAGCCTGCTGAATCAAGTCGCGACATAGCTATGCGTGTTGCCAGTGCGCGAGATCTTGCATTGAACAGAAACGGTTGCGTGAACTCGGCGCTTACAGCCGACGCATTAGACAAGTTTGCGCCACTTACTTCAGGGGCTGCATCGTTGCTTCGTCATCATGTAGAGCGCGGCCGACTTTCTGGTCGCGGCTACCACCGCATTCGTCGTGTGGCGCGCACTGTTTCTGACTTGCGCGATCAGTCTGAATTGGTTGAAGAAGTACACGTTGCAGTTGCCCTCGCGCTTCGCGTTGGAGTGCAGCCGCAGTTCTCCGGAGACCGGGTGGTGCAGCCGTGATGGTTCTCGAAGATGAGCGCATAGTTGCCGCAGTGCTGACAACAAGGCCAACACTGACGAGTCGCAAACTGTCGCAATTGCTCACCAACCAAACACCAAGTGAGGTTGCACTCACGCTTGGTAGCAATCAACCCACATCGCAGGAATGCGAGCGCATGGCACAACGTCTTGAACTCACAGCAATGTCGGTCACCTATGTAGGCGCACCCGATTATCCGTGCATGTTGCAGCACGATCCAACCCGCAGTCCGGTGCTGTTTTTTCGTGGCAACCTTGAAGCACTGAATCAACGTCGCGTTGGCATAGTGGGTACACGTTCTGCAACTGCGGCTGGCAGATACATGGCGTCGCACATTTCGTTCGACCTTGCAGAGCAGGGAATTGCAACCGTGTCTGGACTTGCCAGAGGAATTGATGCATGGGCGCACAAAGGAGTATCGGTTGCATACTCACGTTCAACCAACCACTCACGATTGGGAATTCCTATTGGGGTTGTGGCATCTGGTCTTGACGTGGTGTATCCAAAAGAAAACATTGAACTGTGGAATTTCATTTCAGAACACGGGTTGCTCCTGAGCGAATCACCTCCCGGAACATCCCCTGAGCCATATCGATTCCCGCTGCGCAATCGAGTGCTTGCCGCATTGTCGGAAGTGGTTGTTGTGGTGGAGTCGCGCGCTACTGGCGGATCCATGATCACCGTTGAAGAAGCACACAAGCGCGACATCACAGTCATGGCTGTACCTGGTTCGCCCCGTAACACCTCGTCGGCTGGAACCAATTTGTTATTGCAGCAGGGGTGTGCACCGGTGGTGTCTGTAGACGATGTGCTGGTTGCGTTGGGGCTCGACACACGCCGAGTGCACCCTCCGCTGTATGACGATCGCAGTTCGCTAATGCCAGAGGATGCAGCACTTGCATCTGCCATGGCTGGTGATGCGCTCACGCTTGACCAACTTGTGTTGCGCACGAGGCGCGATGTTGTTGACATTGCGTTTGCGCTCGGCCGAATGGAGTCGATGGGCTGGGTGGTGAACAATGGCGGTTGGTGGGAGGTGCTCGGTGCACAAACACCAACGGGGTACGGTGGAATTCATGGAGGCAGCAACCGCTTGGGAAATTGACCACTTCGCGACGTCGCTTACTGCCGCATCTGCAAACACTATTTCTGCCTATGTCAGCGACATTTCGCAATTTGCCAATTGGGTGGAGCGCCAATCCATAGATGACCCTCGCAAGGTGACTAAAGATGTGGTGCGGCAGTACATCGGGTTTCTCACCACCATGAAAATGGCCAAGCGCAGTGTTGGTCGCAAGGTTGCAGCGCTACGTAAATACTTTGCATGGCTTGTCCGTGATCACAAAATTGACGTTGATCCAACTGCTGGCGTGCGGACACCTACCGACACGGGTCGGCTTCCAAAGGTGCTCACGAATGAACAGTTGAATGCGCTGTTGCATGCTGCAAACGAAGAAGACCCCGACTGGAAGAAAGCGCGCGACACCGCAATTATCGAATTGCTCTATGGCAGCGGACTGCGAGTAAGCGAACTGTGTTCGCTTGATGTGGACAGTGTGAATGTGAAACAACAAGCGGTCATCGTTACCGGTAAGGGCAATAAGCAACGCCGGGTTCCTGTGAGCGAACCTTCGCTAGTTGCACTTACAGCTTGGGCGGTGCTCCGCCATGAAGTTTCTGCCGATAAAACCGAAGTTGCACTGTTTGTGAATGGCCGCGGTGGTCGGCTTGGCACTCGCGATGTGCGCCGAATCATCGATGCACGCTCATTGGCGCCAACGCACCCGCACGCACTTCGCCACACGTTTGCAACACATTTGCTCGATAACGGCGCCGACCTTCGGGCGGTGCAGGAGTTATTGGGGCATAGCGATGTGGCAACCACTCAGCGTTATACGCATGTGAGCAAAGAGCGACTGAAGTCTGCCTACGGGGTATCTCATCCGCGGGCATAATTACAGGGCATGAATGCTCTGCCCGTTCGCCTGACCATTGATGATGCTTGGCAGCAGTGGCACGATGGCAAAGACCCCATTGCGCGCGAATGGTTAGTGGTTCATTACGCATCGCTCATCAAGTTCGTTGCTGGTCGTCTTGCAGCAGGATTACCGAAGCGTGTTGACACGGGAGATTTAGTTTCTGCTGGCGTGTTCGGATTGATGAATGCCATTGATCGGTATGACCCAACGCAGGGCGCAAAGTTTGAGACGTATGCAATACCGAGAATTCGTGGCGCAATTCTTGACAGCCTTCGTGCACTTGACTGGGTTCCGAGAAGCGTGCGTTCAAAGTCGCGTTCGGTGGAACAGGCGATGTCAGCGCTTGAACACGAACTGGGTCGCTCGCCGTCGGAGGAAGAAATTGCGGCGAAGCTAGAAATTTCCGATACCGATTTTCAAAAATGGCTATCCGACATTGCGGCAGGTTCAGTTGGTCCACTTGATCACGTGGTTGCCGATAACACCGCAACAGCCACACATTCAGACATGCATCGAGCAACTAGCCCAGACGCAGTCGTTGAAGCAGACGAAACACGCAAGATTATGCGCCAAGAAATGAAGAAGCTTCCAGAAAAAGAACGAACTGTTCTTGTGTTGTACTACGAAGAGAATCTCACGCTTGCCGAAATTGGCGAAGTACTCGGTGTAACCGAGAGCAGAGTGTCGCAGATTCATACGAAGGCAGTGTTGCAATTGCGCTCACGTCTTCGTGCCGCCGAAATTGATTGAGTTCTTCGCCGCGCTGTGCGCGCTGATGTTGCCAACACAATTTGTTGTTGCCGATTCCTTTCGTGCACCGACATGCGCGTGGTGTGCGGGTAATCGCGGCATTGAATATGTGACCCCACCAGACGCACCGGTGTATTCGGCTGTCAGCGGGGAGGTGACGTTTGCGGGTTCGGTGGCGGGTGTTAACTATGTGGTGGTGCGCGGCCTGGACGGGGTGTTGGTCACGCACGGTCGACTTGAAAGTTTTCAGGTACACGCAGGAGACCGCGTAACTTCGGGCTTTCGTATTGGCACCTCTAGCGGTGGCCTGTACATCGGGGTACGCCGGTCGGGGGTCTATCTCAACCCAACGACGTGCTCCCCGGCAACGAAGAACCCAAGCGGGCTAAGGCCCCGAGCCGTTTTAGTGCCGATACACTCACACGGGCCGTAAAACCGCGGTGCAGTACCAACTACACATACTTGAGTTCCACCCTGTGGTCGTGAAAGCGCCGGGGCTCAGGTTTCCTAACCACAGGAGAGGAGACAGTCATGGCAATCGTCAGCATGCGCCAAATGCTTGAAGCAGGCGTTCACTTCGGACACCAAACCCATCGTTGGAACCCACGAATGAAGCGATTCATTTTTGGTGAGCGCAACGGTATTTACATCATTGATCTTGAGCAGACGCTCGATCGCGTAGATACTTCATACAAGTTTGTTCGCGACATGGTCGCAAACGGCGGAAGCATCTTGTTCATCGGAACCAAGAAGCAAGCACAAGATCCAATCAAGTTCTTCGCTGACAAGTGCGGCATGCCGTACATCAACGAGCGTTGGTTGGGTGGAATGCTCACCAACTTTGACACCATTTCAAAGCGTGTTCAAAAGATGCAGGACTACGAGCGCATGCGCGACACCGGCGAGTTTGAACTGATGCCGAAGAAGGAAGCCCTTCTTATCTCGCGCGAACTCGAGAAGCTGCAGAAGAACCTTTCCGGTATTCGCAATATGGCACGCCGACCAACGGCAGTGTTCATCATCGACACCGTGAAGGAAAGCATTGCAGTTACCGAAGCAAACAAGCTCGGCATTCCTGTCATTGCTGTGGTTGACACCAACGTGAACCCAGACCTCATCACCTTCCCAATTCCTGGTAACGACGACGCAATTCGTGCAAACGAGTTGATGTCACGCGTGATCTGCGAAGCAGTTATTGAAGGTCGCTTCATTGCAGAGAAGACTTCTGGTCGCTCATCTACACCAGCCGCTGCACCAGCTCCTCGTAGCGCAGAAGAGCAAGCAGCTTTCGAAGCTCAGCAAGATGCCGCTCGTAAGGCGGCAGCAGAAGCACAAGCACAGCGTGACGCACGTGTTGCGTCAGCTACCGAAACAAAAGTTGAAGGCTGATCATGTCGTTTACCGCTAAAGACGTTGCATCACTACGCGCCACAACCGGTGCAGGAATGATGGATTGCAAGAAGGCTTTGGAAGAAAACGGTGGAGACATCGAAGCGTCAAAGCAGTGGTTGCGCGAAAAGGGCCTTGCAGCAAGTGCAAAGCGTGACGATCGCGAGAGCGCACAGGGTGTGGTGGCTGTAAAGGTCACCGGAAATGTTGCTGCAATTGTGAAACTCAAGTGCGAAACCGACTTCGTTGCAGGCAGCGAGCAATTCATTGCAGAAGCTGAAGCCTTAGCCGATTTGGTCATTGCCAAGGGCGAAGCAGCAGTGAGCGAACGCAATCAGCAGCTTGAAGACTTGAAGATTTTGCTCAAGGAAAAGATTGACCTCGGCGACATTGTTCGTTTCGAAGCGGCATCGGGCAATGTTCTCGACTTTTACTCACACATTCAGGGTGGCCGCGGTGTAAACGGCGTCATTGTTGAAATGGCAGATGCAACACAAGAGCTTGCGCACGACGTTGCGGTGCACATCGCTTTTGCTCGACCGAAGTACTTAAAGAAAGACGACGTTCCAGCAGACGTGATTGCTGCCGAGCGCGCAACTCTCGAAACGGTTACTCGTAACGAGGGCAAGCCGGAAGCCGCGATTGGCAAAATTGTGGATGGCCGTGTTCAGGGCTTCTTTAAAGACATTTGTTTGCTCGAACAGCCATACGCAAAGGACGACAAGCAGTCCGTAGCTCAGGTCATTGGCAAGTCCACCATCGTGCGTTATTCGCAGGTTGAGATCGGATAGTTGTAGATTTCGTACATGGCTGTTCACCCAAAGGCTCGTTGGAATCGAATTGTTCTTAAGCTTTCGGGTGAGGCATTAGCCGAAAAATCTGGGTTCGGTCTCGACACTGATGTGTTGCATCAAGTTGCGACCGAACTGTACGAAACTAAACAAGAACTAGGCGTCGACATTGCCGTAGTAGTTGGTGGCGGAAACTTCTGGCGCGGTCTTAAAGGTGCCGGACAAGGAATGGACCAAGCACAAGCCGACTACATGGGAATGTTGGCAACGGTCATGAACGGTCTTGCATTTCAAGACGCGCTTGAGCGCGTTGGTCAACAGTCACGCGTAATGTCGGCTGTTGAAATGCCAAAAGTTGCCGAGCCATACATTCGACGCCGCGCAGAGCGTCACTTGGAAAAGGGTCGCATCGTTATTTTGGCGGGCGGAACAGGAAACCCATTTTTCACTACTGATACTGCAGCTGCATTGCGTGCAGCAGAAATTTCGGCACAAGTAATTTTGAAGGGCACACACTCTGGGGTTGACGGTGTGTATACAGCCGATCCCAAAATTGATAAAACGGCTACGAAGTATTCCAATATCTCGTACCTCGAAGTCATTAACAAGGGCCTAAAAGTCATGGATAGCACGGCAATTACGTTCTGTCGCGACAACAACTTGCCAATCGTGGTATTCAACCTGTTGCAGCGCGGAAACGTGAAGTCCATACTCCTGGGTGAAGAAATAGGTACGCTGGTCGAGTGATTGAAGAGACACTGCTGGATGCCATGGACAAGATGGCACGAGCCTTTGAGCATGTCCAGTCCCAGTTTTTAGGTGTTCGAACCGGTCGGGCGAATGCGTCGTTAGTTGAGCGCATTCCAGTTGAGTACTACGGGGCAACCGTTCCATTGCAGCAATTGGCCACCTTTCAGGTGCCGGAGGCGCGGATGCTCATCATCAAACCGCATGACCGCGGTTCCATTGCTGCCATCGAAAAAGGCATTCAGGCAAGTGATCTTGGTGTTTCCCCCGGAAACGATGGCGTAGTTATTCGCTTGTCATTTCCCATGCTGACCGAAGAGCGTCGCAAGGAATATGTGAAGGTGGTGAAGAACATGGCTGAAGAGGGTCGCATTGCATTGCGAAACGTTCGACGCGATGCCCGCAAAGTTCTCGAAACGTCAGAAAAAGATGGCGACATCTCCAAAGACGATCTTGAGCGTGCAGAAAAGGAACTCGACAAGCTCACGCAAGAACATGTTGAACAAATTGAAAAAGCATTTGCACGTAAGGAACAAGAACTACTCGAAGTGTAAGGAGATCACTCATGGCTGATGACAATTACGGAAGTGACAACACGAACGATCCAACGATTGACTTTGGTGACGAGTTCGGAGTAGTGCGTTTCGGAAGCGACGACGACAGTGGTCCGGCGCTTTCATTTGGTGGCAATGAAACCGAGCAACTGCCGCATTGGACCGAACCAGCAACGGGCGAAATTCCGCGCTTCATGAAACAAGACACCGAAGCCGCTCGTCGTCCGGCTGTCGAAATTGATGATGAGACAGACGTGTGGTCTGCTTATAACGAGCCGTCCACTGGTACTCGTCGTCCACCAGTAGATCTCACTGGTGGTTCGCGTCGATTTGAAACCACCACACCGCCACCAGTTGAACGACCACGCCGAGAAGGTCGCATTGTGATTGGTACTGACCCAACGGGAGAAACACGTCGTCCAGTTGCTCCACGTGATGCATCTGGTGCGCAAACTCGTCCAACTCAAGTCACGCGCGCGGGACGTCCTGCTCAGGGTGGTAGGCCAGTTGGCGGTCGACCAAGTGGAACTGGCTCAATTTCTCGTCCACCTGTTGGCGGTCGTGACTTGCCAACAGCAACTGCAGTGGGTGCATTAATGCTTGCTGCGTTCATTGGTGCATTGTTATTGAGTCCTGCTGTCGTCATGATCATCGTGTTGGCTGCAATTGGTTTGGCAGCCTTTGAATTCTTCACACAAATAACGCAGGCTGGTTATCGACCGGTTTCCATTATTGGAGTTGTCGGATGCGTTGCTGCTCCTGCAGTTGCATATTGGAAGGGTGACTCGGCAATACCACTCGTCTTGATGTTTGCTTTCGTTGCAACGTCATTGGTGTTCGTTAGCAGCGACAGTGTCGAATCGGGTCCAGTGCCAAACAGTTCGGCAACCATGATTGCGTTGGTGTGGATCGGCCTTATGGGTTCGTATGCCGGGCTCATTCTTCGCTGGTCAACACTTGGCGATTCCTTTGCGCATCGCGGAACCGACACGTTGTTTATCATCGTTGCCGGCGTAGTTGCTAACGACATTGCTGCTTACTTTGTTGGCACCGCAATTGGTCGTCAACCACTTCGTGAATGGATTAGTCCGAAGAAGTCGGTTGAAGGTGTGATCGGTGGAACCATCGGAACATTTGTGATCGTGGTGTTGATAGGTATGCAGAGCACAACGTGGAACTCGTTTGGCTCATGGATTCTGTTGGCGCTGGTCATCAGCATCATGGCACCGCTTGGAGATCTCACCGAGTCCATGTTTAAGCGCAACCTAGACATCAAGGATTTTGGAACATTGTTGAGTGGACATGGTGGAGCGCTTGATCGCTTTGACAGCATGTTGTTTGTGTTGCCAGCCGTGTATTACCTCGGCATGGTTATTAAGCCTTGGGCATAACTCGAGTTGCTATTGCCGGTTCAACCGGTTCAATTGGCACACAAACTCTTGATTACATTGCGCAATGCGATGGTCAGTTTGAAGTCGTTGGTTTAGGCATTGGCACCTCTGCGCAAGCGGTTATTGCGCAAGCAAAACAGTGGAAGCCAAAGGTTGTTGCTGTTGCCGATGAGACCGCGCGTAAGGAAGTTGCACAGGCTTTGCCTGGAGTTGACGTGGTGTCTGACCAGTCGGAGCTTGCCGAACTAGCCGATGTAGTGGTGAATGGTGTCGTCGGCTTTGCGGGATTATCGGTCACCATGTCCACGCTTCGACTGGGTAAACGGCTTGCTCTGGCAAACAAGGAAAGCTTGATTGCTGCTGGCCCGGTTGTGCAACCGCTTCGCAAGATTCCAGGGGCTGACATCGTTCCCGTTGACAGTGAACATTGCGCGATTCACCAGTGTCTACGAAGTTCGATTGATAGTGACAGGGAAGTACATCGTTTGTTGCTCACCGCAAGTGGTGGACCCTTTCGAGGTCGCAACCGAGAATCTCTTGCCAGCGTGACTGTTGAAGAAGCGTTGAAGCACCCAACGTGGTCAATGGGCCCAAAGATTACGGTTGATTCGTCAACATTGATGAACAAAGGCTTAGAAGTAATTGAAGCACATGAACTGTTTGGAACGGGTTTCGATCAGATCGATGTTGTAGTGCATCCTCAGTCGGTGGTGCATTCAATGGTGGAATTCAGCGATGGCGCTGTAATTGCGCAGCTATCCATGCCAGACATGCGTTTGCCTATTGCGTATGCCTTGAGTTATCCGCATCGCGCGTCTGTGCCGTTTGGCTCAATTGATTGGTCAACGCTTGCACGACTTGATTTTGAAGTCCCCGACACGCAGACTTTTACCTGTTTGAACCTTGCATATCAGGCAGGTCGCACAGGCGGAACTGCTCCGGCTTGGTTGAGTGCAGCAAACGAAGTTGCAGTGGAGGCATTTTTGAACGGACACATAACGTGGTCGAGGATTTCCGAAGTGATTGATGCAACGCTGCAGCAACACGACGGACTTGTACCAACAATTGTTGAAGACATTTTGCATGCCGACGCATTGGCGCGTCGGTTTGCATTGCAAGTGTTATCTGCATGAGCAACGTGTATCGCCGGTTTCGCGAGCAAATAGCGGCCGGTGGAGATACCCAGGATCTCAAAGAACAATCCTCTAACCGAAGTGGTGCGGTCTCTCTGGTTGCAGTTCTCGCATTTGTTGTGTGGCTAGCCATGCGTAATCCGTGGACTTTGGTGTTCGTTGTTGGATTGCTGATTTCAATTTTCCTTCACGAATTTGGTCACTACTGGACTGCTCGAAAAACTGGCATGAAGGTAACGCAGTTTTATATGGGTTTTGGTCCGCGTATATGGAGCAGGAAACGCGGCGAACTTGAATATGGCGTTCGTGCGTTTCCTCTCGGCGCATTTGTGCGCATTGTTGGCATGAGCAACTTGGACGACTGTGACCCAGCAGACGAAGACCGCTCGTATCGATCGAAGTCGTACCCGCGTAGGTTGCTGGTGATCACGGCAGGATCGCTGATGCACATGTGTATTGCGCTTGCTTTATTTGTCGGCGTGTATGCAGCGGCTGGACGCTTGGGTGAAACTGGGAGCGTGCGCATTGTGTATGCACCAGTGAGCGGTTCTCCTGCCGCCGAAATTGGTTTGCGTCAAGGCGACATAATTTCTTCAATTAATGGTGAAGTGTTGAAGTCGCGAGAAGATTTGGTTGCTGCAATCACCAGCAACTCGCCAGGTGAGCAGATTGCAGTGGAAATTATTCGCGATGGTGCGAAGCAAACTCTTGAGGCAACCTTGGCGGCTAACCCTGTCGATGAGTCACTTGGTTATTTGGGTGTCGGCACTGAATCGGTCGATTACATTAAGCAATCGCTACCCAGTGCTTTCGTGTACGCAGTGCGCGATGGTGCGCAAGCAATCGTTGGATCAGTGCAAGCTCTTCCAAAAATTTTTAATCCAGCAAACGCAATCAACAGTGTTCGCGACACTTCGGCAGATCCAGCAACTCGACCAAGTACGGTGGTGGGGGCAAGTCAGGTTGGCGGAGAAGCGGGCAAACGCGATGGCTTGAAAGGCGTGTTGATCATGCTTGCCTATGTCAACATGTTTGTTGGTGTATTCAACATGTTTCCATCGTTGCCATTTGATGGCGGTCATGCGGCCGTTGCCACATATGAGCGATTGCGCAGCCGAAAGGGAGTGCGTTACCGGGCCGATTTTGGCAAAATGATTCCGGTCGCAACAGCAGTTGTTGCACTACTGATCTTGATTACTTTTGCAGGCTTGTACCTAGACATCACTCAGCCCTTCGGGTAGTGGCACACTGGTGATTATGAGTTTTGAGCGCCGCCAGACGAAGCAGATTCACATAGGCAAGGTGGCGGTTGGTGGTGGGGCGCCGGTCAGCGTCCAGTCCATGACCATTACAAAAACAGCCGATGTTGAGGGAACTCTGCAGCAGATTTATGCACTCGCTGCAGCAGGATGCGACATTGTTCGTTGCACGTGTAATGAAATAGAAGCTGCAGAGGGACTTGCTCAAATCGTGCCACGCTCGCCGGTGCCG
>JALQUZ010000029.1 GCA_023263695.1 Ilumatobacteraceae bacterium | reverse complement strand
GAACTGATTGCAATTAAGCGCGACGGCGGAGCATTGAATAAGCAGATGATTGACGATGTGGTCGCGGGAATTACCAATATGTCGCTCAGTGACGCTCAAGTTGGCGCATTCGCTATGGCTGTGCGAATTCGAGGAATGAACATTGATGAGACGGTGCAATTAACTGACGCAATGCGTCGCAGTGGCACCAGCATCACGTGGAACCTTGACGGTCCAGTTGTGGACAAGCACTCAACGGGTGGTGTTGGCGACACAGTCAGCCTGATGCTTGCGCCAATGCTCGCTGCATGCGGCGCTTATGTTCCTATGATCTCTGGACGAGGGCTTGGTCACACCGGTGGAACGTGCGACAAAATGGAATCAATTCCTGGTTACACCACCGCTCCAGCGCGCGAACAGTTTCAAAAGATTGTGCGCGAAGTGGGATGTGCGGTTATTGGGCAAACCAGCGACTTAGCACCAGCAGATAAACGTTTGTATTCCATTCGAGATGTGACGGCAACGGTGGAGAGCATTCCGCTTATCTGTTCCTCAATCTTGTCGAAGAAATTGGCAAGCGGAACCAATGTTTTGGCAATGAATGTGACCACTGGTGGTGGAGCATTCATGGCGAAACTTGAAGACGCGAAGGCGCTTGCGCAAACGATTACTAGTGTGGCGCAAGGCGCAGGAGTGCGGTGTCACTCGTTGGTCACCGACATGGATCAACCACTTGGCAGCGCCGCGGGAAACGCCATTGAAGTGCAATATGCGCTCGACTATTTGCAAGGTGTACGTGAACTGCGAATGCACGAAGTAGTTCTTGCTCTCGGAGCATTGGTTCTCATTGACGCAGGCTTGGCCAAGGATGACGCGGATGCAAAACAGAAACTTGAGGATTCGCTTGTCAGTGGAGTAGCGCTCGAAAAATTTGCGCGCATGATTTCTGCGCTAGGTGGCCCCATCGATTTCTGCGAAAACTCAACAAAGTATTTGATTCCTGCTCCTGTCATTCGTGAAATTACAGCTCAGCGCAATGGCTGGATTGAATCTGTTGGTGCCAAAGAAATTGGGATGAGTGTGGTGGTGTTGGGCGGCGGACGGACGAAACCCGGGGCACCTATTGACTGGCGAGTTGGCGTAAACAGTATTCCGAGTGTGGGTGACAAAGTTGAGAGCTCAACAGTCATTGCTCGAGTACATGCCGCCTCTGAAGATGCAGCAAAAATTGCTGAACAACGTATTCGCACCGCAATATCAATTAGCGAGTCGCTCGTAGAGCCTCGCCCTGTGCTTATTACATAGTTTTACTTCAGAATTGAATTAAGAAAGACTCCAAGAATTGTGCCGGTCGCCCCGAGTATGGCGACCATCACCATTGCTGTTATACCGACGAACTTCCATGCTGTTGTGTTCATGTGATCAATTAGTTTTGATTCAGATTTCACAATTTGAAGTTCGAGACGTAGTGCAAGATTCCGCAAGTCGCTTATTGTGGCAGGCATTGTTGAGCTGATATTGAGGTCGCCTTCAACCTGATCGAGAAATTCGTTGTCCATGAGGGTTCCTGCTGCGTTGGGTTTCATGTGGCACATGTGTGCGAGGACAACCAAGGTTGACGGTCAGATTGTTACATAAGCCTTGCTTTGAATGTCAAGTATCCTGATTTACCGAGGCCCCCGTAGCTCAGTGGATAGAGCGACGGTTTCCTAAACCGCAGGTCGCATGTTCGATTCATGCCGGGGGCACTGATGAAACGCAGAGTTATTGTGCGGCGTAACCAAATGCAAGTGACGTGGCTACTGCCAACCACAGTTGATAGGGCAGGAAGGCAAACCCAAGAACTGGCGAAGCACGAAATGCGAGAACAAGTTGTGGAATCGTAAACACGGTCGCAAGCGCGAGTGCAAAACCAGATGCACGAAGTAGGTGCGGCCCATAAAACAACCTCGCCCACGTGAGCGCGGCAATCACGCTTAGTGCGAGAGAAGTCAACCAGACCACATGGCTGGTTTTTGGTAGTCGACTAGCAACCAGCCAAGTAGCGACCACGAGCATCGCAAAGTTGTAAGGCCAGATAATTCCGAACACTCTGCTGGGCGGCTGCCAACCAGGACGCGGAAGTGAGCGATACCACTCTGCATCTGTGGCCACCATGCGACCTGATCCGATTGCATAAATGGCGATAATGACGGTTCCGAGAACTCCAACAACGTTTCGACTCATGTTTAAGGTTTAATCAAAACCGATAAACGAGGCAACTTGTTCGTTTGGCGAACGGCGTGACTTCACGTCGTTCGCTACAAACGTTTCATCTGGGTAGCCCATGGCAACACAGGTCATAATTACTTGATCTTCAGGGATGTTTGCATTTTCGCGAACTACCGAAGACTGCATAATTCCTTGTCCGTTAATGACTGAGCCAATTCCTTTAGACCAGGCAGCAAGTACGAGCCCATATGTTGCTGCACCACAATCAAAATGAGCGATGGTGTCATCGGCGAGCGCCTTGTCTACGGTGATCACGATAGAAACCGGGGCATCAAATTGGCGGAAACCGCGCATGACCCAATCCAATCGACGCTCTTTGTCGTCGCGTGCAATTCCCATTGCTTCAAAAAGTTGAACCGCAATTTCAATTTGTCGCTCTCGGTGCGGGCCTTCGTATCCGTGGTTCAATTTGATCTCGCGATCAACCGATGAGCCAGCCATCATCTTTTCCGTATTGCCTTTACGAATTCGCTCTAACGGTTCACCTGTAAGTACGTGGAAATGCCACGGCTGTGTATTCATGGACGAAGGTGCTTGCTTGGCAATGTGAATGATCTCTTCAAGGACATCGCGCGGAATTGGGTCGGGCTTATAGCCACGAATACTGCGTCGGTCTTGGGCGATCTCTTCGTAATCCATGACTGAAGACTAGAAGTGAAGCTGTAAACGAAACGAACTAGGGTTTTGCTATGGCCGAAACCTCACCACAACGACTCATTGACCATATGCGCGGGGTTCGCTACGGCGAAGTGCTTGCCGTGTTTTTGCGTGATACCGGACTTGAAGCCGAGGTGTACGGCACTCAGATGCTGAATGAATGCCCGCAAGAGTTATGGGAAACCCTCAATGCAGAAGAGATTGCAAAAGACTTGGGTGCGGTATTCACCAAGTTGAACGGCCCTCGTTATTGGGTGTTAGATGGGCTTGGCAGCAAAGTTGCGGTAGTGGACCCTGTGTTTAAAGATTTCAATGGCATCCAAATGCGACGCATTGCCACTATTCCTTTAGGTGCAGATTTTGCTGCTGGCGCTTATGTAGTGCGCAATGTAAATCGTGGCGCAGTGTTCTTCTGGGATGCCGGAAAAACTGTGTATGAATTAGTTGATCCGGAAGGTCATGCGCTGGTGATGCAGGCACGATGTGTTGGTGTCGACTCGAATATGACCGAAGAATCGTTGGCAACACTCGGTGAACGTCTTGCACTTCCAGATGGCTGGTCATATCGCACGCGGGTGCTGGATGCTGAATTAGTTGTTGATACGAGTGCAACGCTGGCCACAGTGGTGCAAGACGAATTCGAAAACAGCTACACGCTGCCGTATTAAAAAATTAGAACGACAGGGTATTGCCGATTTCAGGCGACATTTCCCCAGCAACTAATTGCGAGTACGTATCGCTCACTGAATCTTCACCGTGCAGGTGCACAATGCGTAGCCATTGTTTTGAACCTTCAATAAATGTGTTGAGTGCACTATCGAGCCGATTATTGAGTTCCGCACGACCCCATTCTTTGCTGCGCTTTGAAATTTGGCTCGGGGCAAAAAAGAATTGAGGTTTTGGCCCAGGCATTTCCACACGGTGGCTGGTTTGATCCCAGTGCGTTGCGCCAATGCTGCACGAATACTTCAGTGATTCACCAAAATGTGTGTGAACGGCAGCAACGATCTCGGGGTTTCCCGCCATATCAACGATCACGGTTTGGATTGCTGGATCGAGCGTAGAAATCCTACTGTAGGTGACAACCTCGTGGTATTCGCCAACGCTAGTTACAAAGTCAACATTCGCATCTGATGTGAGCCCGATCACGCGCATCGTTGAGTTTGTACGCAAACAATGGGCAAGTGCAATGGACGTTTTGCTGGATGCGCTAGTGACAACAACTTGAGCTGCATCAAAAAAGTTCGCTTCGCGAAGAAAGTCCTCCGCAAGAAACGAAGTCATGAACAGTCCACGGAAAATGAGCATGGCGTTGTCGTTTTCAGCTGGTGTATCCGCAACCTTGTCAAAGGAACGATAGGCCATTGCGTGCTTTTCCCTGTGCGTTCCTGCATCAATAAAGCCACTACTTGATGTCTTTGCTTGCACAATGTGTTCACTACCAACGGGGAAGAAACCGAAATATCTTCCGCCCACCGCAATATCTGGGTTCGCCGATTCACTAACAATTCCGTAACCCATTGCAGGCAATCTGCCCCAACCGGCTTCTGCGGGGAAGAAACCCCAGTAATCCAATAAGTCTCCACTAAGGGCGTAACTGATGTTGTTTGACGTAAGTGCGAACCGATCCAGCGTTAAACGCACTTCGCCAGGTGCAAGCACAACAGGTTCAGCCGTGTGCAACCGAAAATGTCGAATGTTGGAGCGGTCAATTTCGAGGTAAGTCACCTCGCCATTATTGCCTTACGGAATGAGTAACACGCGACCGAAGGCCTTGCGGTCTTCGATGTAGCGGTGTGCCGCTGCCGCTTCTGACAATGGGAAGGTTTTATCAATCACCACGTCTAGTTCCTTCTTGGCAATACGCCCAAGCAATTTCTCAATCAATGCATGTGTGCGGCCAGGGTTCATGCCCATTTCGGCACCCAAGAACACGCCAGTGATGGTGGCATTCTTTTGCATAATTGGCCACACCTCTGGTGGGCGCTCTTCACGACCAGCACGACCTACCCAACTGATGCGGCCGCGATAGGCGAGTGATGCGACGCTGCTTTCCAGAGTTGCGCCACCAACTGAATCGAGCACCAAGTTCACACCAGCACCATTGGTCAGTTCCATTACGGTTTTTGCGCAATCAACTTTTGTGTAGTTAATGCCATGATCAAGGCCGTACTTCTTCAACTTTTCTAAGCGCTCATCGCTTGATGAAGTGGCGATCACTGTTGCACCAGCAGCTTTTGCAAGTTGAATCGCAGCAATACCTACACCGCTTGCGCCTGCCTGAATAAGTACGGTTTCACCAGACTTCAAATGTCCAAATTCGAATAAGCAATCATCTGCAGTACCAAATTCAATGGGCACTCCAGCTGCTTCTTGAAGCGACAATCCATGTGGAATTGCCCACGTTGAAACAGCCCACGGACAAATCACTTCTGCGTGCGAACCAAAACCCATAGTGGCAACTACTGCTTGACCAGGTGTGAAGCCTGTTGCGTTTGCTCCAACTTCACGAACGATTCCTGATGCTTGATAACCAACAATGTGTGGTGTGGAAGCAAGTGCTCCGCCTAAACGATTGAGTGTGTCGCCACCTTGAATTGCAATTGCAGCAACATCAATAAGCAATCCGTCAGCGAACAATGTTGGCTCGGCAACATCTTCATACTTCAGAACTTCGGGTGCACCAGTTTCGTAATAGACAGCAGCTTTCATGGTGCAGACGCTAACTGTGAAGTGTTCCCGAAATACAAAAGACCCGCCCTTTCGGGCGGGTCTTCAGTTTTAAGCGAGGTTATTGAATAAGAATTACTTCTTCTTTTTTACAACTTTCTTAGGAGCTGCTTTTTTCGGAGCTGGCTTCTTAGGAGCTGCAGCCTTTTTTGGCGCTGGCTTTGCAACTGGCGCGATTGGCTTTGTGTTCAACTTCGGAGCTGGAGAAACACCAAGTGCGATGTCCTTGAAGCCCTTAAGTGCGGTGATCTTTGCAACCGTCTTTGCCTTGATCTGGATCGTCTCACCAGTGGCCGGGTTACGACCTTGGCGTGCTGGACGCTTGATCTTGGCGAACTTTGCAAAGCCCGAGATGTTCACGATTTCACCCTTGGCAACAGTTGCCAGGATTACATCGATCGTTCCTTCGACAGTCGACGTTGCCGTCTTCTTGTCTACGCCAGTGTGAAGTGCTACTGCTTGAATGAGGTCACGTTTTTTCATAACCGAAAATGTATAGCAATTGTGTGGCTCGGTAGTGGATAGTGCCCATTTTCAGGGCACTTTTGGACACCCCTGGTGGAGTAGAACTAGAGCGTGACAAAGACCCATCATCCGCACCGAAGTCACTATGGGGGTCGAGGGTATTTTCAACGGGTCGGGCCGGGCCTCGTTACCGGCGCTGCCGACGATGACCCTTCTGGAATTGGTACGTATTCGCAAGTCGGTGCGGCATTTGGGTTTCGTTTCCTGTGGACCGCGGTTGCTGCATTGCCAATGGCCATTGCAGTCCAGGAAGCGACTGCCCGCCTTGGATTATTTTCCGGAAAAGGACTGGCCGTTCTGATCAAACAGGAGTTCCCGAAGTGGGTGCTCTACCTTGCACTCACTCTGGTGGTGGGGGCGAATTCATTCAATATAGGGGCCGATTTGGGGTCAATGGCTGCTGCCACTCGACTGCTTATTCCCATTCCGCAGACGATCTTGGTAATTGGGTTTGCCAGCGCGATGGCCTTTCTCGAGATCGCCATTCCTTATCGGCAGTATTCAAAAGTGCTGCGCTGGCTGTGTGTTTCGATTCTTTCGTATGTGTTGGTGCTGTTCATCGTGAACGTCAGTTGGCATGACGTGTTGCGCAATTTGCTGATTCCATCGTTTAGCTTCAAGAGGGCAGAAATTGCTGCAGTCATTGCGGTTTTCGGTACCACTATTTCTCCGTACTTGTTTTTCTGGCAGACAAGCGAGGAAGTTGAAGAAGGGCCAGTGCGGCCGGGTGATTCTCCTCAGCATGTAAAGACACATTTACGGTCAATGCGCGGCGACGTAACAGCGGGAATGTTTTCAGGAGTATTCGTGATGTTTGCCATCATGGTTACGTCTGCAGCAACGCTTCACGCAAATGGAATTGTCAATATTGGAACTGCGGAAGAAGCAGCGCGTGCCTTGGAACCACTTGCCGGGTCGTCGGCAAAGGTGTTGTTTGCAATTGGAATTTTAGGAACTGGTTTACTTGCTGTTCCTGTATTGGCAGGTGCTTCGTCGTACGCAATTTCTGAGGCGCTGGGCTGGCGTGAAGGACTGAGTTTGAAAATGTCGCAAGCTAAAGGTTTCTACTTCGTCATTCTCGGTTCCATGCTTCTCGGTTTGGCGATGAATTTCATTGGGCTCAACCCGGTTCGCGCACTGTATTTGTCTGCAGTGCTAAACGGGCTTGCCGCGCCTCCGCTCATTGTCATGATTCTCTTGCTCTCGCGTCGCAAGCATGTACTGGGCGAACACACCAGCGGAAAAATTTCTCAGTTCGGAGTGGGAATGGCTGCGCTGATTAGTGCAGCTCTTCCAATTGCGTTCATTTTCGCGCGGTAATTCGTTCGCTATTGCAGCGGAATTCCGGAAGTGTCGCCTTCAGCACGAGGACCAAATATACGTCGGTCTGACTCGTTGATTTCGAGGTCATTGATTGATGCTTCGCGTCGGCGCATGTATCCAAGGTCGTCAAATTCCCAGTTCTCATTGCCGTAACTACGGAACCATTGGCCGGAAGTATTTCGCCATTCGTATTGAAAACGAACGGCAATTCTGTTTCCACTAAATGCCCACAGATCTTTGCGCAGTGCATAATCAATTTCGCGTTCCCACTTGCTCTTCAAAAATGCGACGATTTCCTCGCGTCCTTGAATAAATTCGTTGCGGTTTCGCCACTGTGAATCTGGCGTGTACGCACCAGCAACACGTTCTGCGTCTTTTGAGTTCCACGCGTTTTCTGCCATCAACACTTTTTGTCGTGCGGTTGCTTCGGTAAAAGGGGGAAGTGGGTTGCGTGGTTCCATTACGCCAAGTTAGCCAAAATGCATCGGTAGCCTCTACAACTATGAACTCCCTTTTTGATTCAGTTTCATTGATGCACGGCCCTGCGATGCCGAACAGGTTTATGTTGTCTCCCCTAACAAATCAGCAGAGTCATGTTGACGGAACGCTGTCTGAAGAAGAATTCACATGGCTCACCATGCGGGCACAAGGTGGGTTTGGTCTCACCATGACCTGTGCCTCACATGTGCAACGAATAGGGCAGGGCTTTCCAGGACAACTCGGTTGTTTCGGCGACGAACACGCTGTTGGTCTAAAGCGCATTGCCGACGCCATTCGTGCAACGGGAAATCTTTCGTACGTGCAGTTGCATCATGCAGGAAATCGCTCGCCGAAGGAGCTGATTGGCGAAGCGCCGGTATGCCCGTCAGAAGATGCGGAAACAGGTGCGCGCGAACTGACCCATACAGAGGTTGAGCAACTCATTGCGGATTTTGTTGCTGCAGCCGTGCGTTGTGACCATGCGGGCTTTGACGGTGTTGAGCTTCACGGTGCACACGGTTACATCATTTGTCAGTTTCTTTCCAGCGACATCAATAAGCGCACCGACGAGTTTGGTGGATCACTAGAAAATCGCGCTCGCGTGTTGATGCGCATAGTAGATGGCGTGCGTGAACAGTGCAGGCCCGACTTGCAACTTGCTGTGCGCTTGTCGCCAGAACGCTTTGGCATGAAGGTTGATGAAATTCGCGAAGTGTTTTCGTGGCTGGTTGCCACCGGCAAGGTAGATCTCATCGACATGTCGTTGTGGGATGTATTCAAGGAAGCGCACGAGCCAGAACATGCAGGTAAGCAGTTGCTCGAGATGTTCACGTCAATTCCTCGAGGCAAGGCAAAGCTTGCAGTTGCTGGAAAAATTGCAACTCCGCAGGATGCTCAGAAAGTTATCGATTTAGGCGCAGATATTGCCGCTTTAGGGCGAGGCGCAATCTTGCACCACGATTACCCGAACAAAACAAAAGCCGATCCACACTTCACACCGCGAACGCTGCCTGTGACAGCCGAGGTGTTGCGTTCCGAAGGGCTTTCAGAGCCCTTCGTGAACTACATGAAGATGTGGACCGGCTTTGTAAGTGAGTAATTAATTACGAACGAAGACGATCGTTCTTTGGGTCGAACAATGGTTCTGCACCAACGGTGACCGCTGCGCGCTTGCCAAAGATTTCAACTTCCAACTTTGTTCCTGCT
Organism: Ilumatobacteraceae bacterium; assembly: GCA_023263695.1. GTDB lineage: Bacteria > Actinomycetota > Acidimicrobiia > Acidimicrobiales > Ilumatobacteraceae > UBA3006. The sequence goes on along the minus strand of JALQUZ010000029.1, from coordinate 7,210 downwards.
GCTTCAAACTCTGGGAACACGTAACCAAGAGCAACGCTCTTGTTCAGCGTGAAGCTCCAGCCACCTGAAGTAGCAATACCAACTCGCTTGTCGCCACTGAAAATGCTGGCGCAGAACGGAACGTCTGCATCGCCATCGACGTCGAGAGTCATTGGTACGAATCGGTACTTCGAACCATTCTTCTTTTCTTCAACGAGTGCTGCTTTGCCCACGAACTCTTTGTTCATATCAACGAAGCGATCGAGCGAAGCGTCGAATGGCGAGAAACCAATTTCAAGGTCGCCCTTCCATCCGCGATAGCACTTGTCGAGACGAAGGCTGTCTACTGCGTAGATACCCATGTCGCGAATGCCATGCTTTTCACCTGCTGCCCAAATTTGGTCATACAACGCAACCATTTGATTGTTCGCTGCGTGCAATTCCCAGCCAAGTTCACCTACGTAGTTCACACGCAATGCAAGCACTGTGCCAACTGAAGTTTCAATCAACTTGTGTGACAACCAAGGGAAGTCAGCGTTCTCGAGTGAAGTAGTGGTCACCTTTGACAACACTTCGCGTGCCTGTGGTCCTACCAAGATGAGTGAGCCGTAGTCCTTGGTGACGTTCTTAATGGTGACGCTGCCATCTGTTGGCATTGCCATTTCCAATACGTCGAGGTCGTGCCACTCCGAGCTTGCTGCGCCAACGAGGTAGAACTTGTCTTCTGCCAAACGGGCAATGGTGAGTTCGCTCAGCAACTTGCCGTCTGGCAACAGTGCGTAACTCAGGCTCAAGCGGCCAACTTTTGGCAACTTGGTGCAAATGAGGTTGTCGAGGAAGGCAAATGCGCCTGGCCCTGCAACTTCAATTTTGGTGAAGCCTGGAAGGTCGAGCAGTGCAACCGAATTGCGTGCTGCATGACATTCTTCAGCAACAACTTTGCGCCATCCGTTTTTGCGGAAGAACGACAAGGTGTGATCGGTAACTTCACCCTTCGGATCGAAATAAGTTGGACGCTCCCAACCACCGCGAGCACCAAAAGCTGCGCCTTTTGCCTTCAATTTGTCGTATAACGGAGACATGTAGGAAGGACGGCCTGCAGGACGCTCTTCGAATGGGAAGCCCATTGCGTATTCGTTTTGGTATACCTCGAGGGCACGGTCAATGGTGTACTGCGTTGTTGCGTACTCCTTGAAACGACGACGGTCAATTCCCCAAATGTCAAACTCTGGTCGACCATTCAACATCCATTCAGCAATTGCTTTTCCTGCACCGCCACCTTGAGCGATACCGAAACTGAATGTGTTGCAATGGAAGAAGTTGCGCAGACCGCGTTCTGGTCCGAGGTACGGGTTGCCGTCTGGTGCATACGGAATTGGTCCGTTCACAACTCGTGCAATTCCGGCTTCTGCAATCAATGGCACGCGCTCGCCGGCGTCAAGAATTTGTGGTTCCAAACGTTCGAGTTCTGCTGGCCACAACTTTCCTGCGAAGTCATCTGGAATTCCGTCCAGCCACATTGCAGTTGACTGCCACTCGTATGGTCCGAGAATGTAACTGTGACGCTCCTGGCGCAAGTAGTACGACGTGTCTGGGTCGCGTAGCAATGGAAGTGGCTTAGCAAGTGCTGCAAGTTCTGGAATTTCTTCTGTTACGAGGTACTGGTGAGCCATGGTCATGATTGGCAGGTGGCGACCAATAAGTGCCATCACTTCGCCTGCGCGATAGCCAGCGGCGTTCAACACCATTTCACATTCGATGGTTGCTTTGTCAGTGGTAACGATCCATTCATGGTTTGGTTTCTGCTCAAGTCCAATGACTCGTTCGTGACGACGAATTTCTGCGCCAAGAGCACGTGCTGCGCGAGCAAGTGCTTGCGTTACTTGTGATGGGTCAATGTCGCCGTCTAGTGGGTCCCACAATGCACCGACAAGGTCATGGGTTTCGACGAAGGGATAAATCTTTTGCAATTCAGAAGGTGTAAGTACGTCGTACTCCATTCCGTTTGCGCGAGCCATTGACTTCACATGCTTGAACTCGGCCATGCGCTCTTCGCTGTGTGCGAGACGCACTGAGCCTGTGACGTGATAGTTGATAGGGAAGTCAGGGTCTTTAGCGAGTTCGGTGTACAACTCGGCGGTGTACTTTTGCACCTTCATGATGCTCCAGCTGCCCGAGTAGGTCGGTACGTTGCCGGCAGCGTGCCAAGTGGAACCTTCAGTTAATTCATCACGCTCAAGGAGCAACACGTCGGTGCAGCCCATCTTTGCAAGGTGGTACAGGGCACTCACGCCCGCAATACCGCCGCCGATGATGACAATCCGTGCGCGCTCACTCATATATATGTCCCCGATTTCGTCAGTTCAGGCCCGAGTCTGGGCCGGCCAGTGCGTGATATATCTCGCCGTGACATACTAGACAAGCAATTATTCGATGCCAATTTGAGCCAGTAGGTCCGAGGAGTTTCCGTGTCAAATCTGCCAAGTAATGCCAAGGTGGTCATCGTTGGCGGCGGCATTGTTGGTTGCAGCATTGCCTACCACCTCGCCAAGCGCGGTGAGACCGATGTATTACTACTCGAGCGTAAACAGCTCACGTCAGGAACCACTTGGCATGCAGCAGGTCTTGTTGGACAGTTGCGCGCAACTCAAAATCTCACGCGTCTTGCGCAATACACCACCAACCTGTTTGCAACGCTTGAAGAAGAAACTGGTCAAGCAACTGGTTTCCAGCAACGTGGTTCGGTTGCAATTGCAACAAACGAAGAGCGCTTCGAAGAATTGAAGCGCGGCGCATCAATGGCCCGAGTGTTTGGTTTACCAGTGAACATCATTACTCCTGCAGATGTAAAGGAACTTGTTCCACTTGCTCGTGTAGATGACTTGGTTGGTGCAGTGCATTTGCCAGGAGATGGCGTAGTGAACCCAATCGACGTTACTCAAGCACTTGCAAAAGGCGCACGCGCGCACGGAGTGCGCATTGTTGAAAACGTAAAAGTTGAGCGCATCGTTGTCGAAAATGGTCGTGCAGTTGGTGTTGAGGTTGAAGGTCAAATCATTCGTGCAGAAGCCGTGGTGAATGCTGCAGGTATGTGGGCTCGTGAACTTGGTGGCCAAGTTGGAGCAACTGTTCCATTGCATGCAGCCGAGCACTTCTACATCGTGACCGAAGCGGTTGAGGGAATCTCTCCAACCATGCCGGTGTTGCGCGACCAAGATGGTTCGGGTTACTTCAAAGAAGATGCTGGCAAGTTGTTGGTGGGTTGGTTTGAACCGATTGCCAAGCCATGGGGCATGAAGGGAATTTCAGAAGAGTTCTCGTTCACTTCGCTGCCTGAAGACTTTGAGCACATTGCACCGCTTATTGAGAACGCAACACATCGAATGGATCTGCTGGAAAAAGTCGGAATTCGTTTGTTCTTCAACGGACCAGAATCATTTACGCCAGACGATCGCTACTTGCTCGGTGAACAGCCAGAAGTAAAGGGTCTGTTTGTTGCTGCAGGTTTCAACTCGATTGGTATTCAGTCTTCGGGTGGTGCCGGCAAGGTGCTTGCCGACTGGATCATTGATGGTCGTCCACCCATGGACTTGTGGGATGTTGACGTTCGTCGCGTTATGCCGTTCCAAAGCAACAAGAATTATTTGCACGACCGAACCGTTGAGTCGCTTGGTTTGTTGTACGCAATGCATTGGCCGTTCCGTCAACCAGAAACTGCACGTGGCGTGCGTCGTTCGCCGTTGCATGATCGTTTGGTAGCAAAAGGTGCATGTTTCGGCGAAGTTGCTGGATGGGAACGCACCAACTGGTTTGCTCCTGCTGGCGTAAAAGCCGAGTACGAGTACACCTATGGTCGTCCAAATTGGTTTGAATATTCGGCCGCAGAATGCCGCGCAACTCGCGAAGCGGTCGCCATGTTTGACCAGTCATCGTTCGGCAAGTTTGTGCTTGAAGGACCCGACGCTGAAAAGATTATTAATCGTGTGTCAGCAAATGACATGTCAGTGCCAGTTGGCAAGTTGGTGTACACACAGTGGTTGAATGAACGGGGTGGTATCGAAGCCGACCTCACCGTTACACGCGAAGCTACAGACCGCTACCTAGTGGTCACCGCGGCGGCAACACAAACACGCGACTACATCTATTTGAAGGATCAAATCGGTACAGACGAGCGTGCAGTGCTCACCGATGTCACGTCGGGTTCGGCAGTGCTCAGCATCATGGGTCCTAACTCACGTGCGTTGTTGCAGTCACTTACCTCAACCGACATGTCAAATAGTGCGTTCCCATTCGGAACCTCTCAAATTATTGATATCGGTTATGCGCGGGTGCGCGCAAGCCGCGTGACATTCGTAGGTGAACTTGGTTGGGAGTTGTACATTCCAACCGAATTTGCAGCTGGAGTATTCGACGTGATTGTTGCAGCAGGACCGCAGTTCGGTTTGAAACATGCGGGTTATCACGCACTGAACTCGTTGCGAATGGAAAAGGGATATCGCCACTGGAGTCACGACGTGTCGCCAGACGACACTCCGCTTGAGTCTGGCCTCGGGTTCACCGTTGCATGGAACAAGCCGGGCGGGTTCATTGGCCGCGAGGCATTGTTGAAGCAAAAAGAATCAGGCGTGAAAAGGCGTTTGGTGCAGTTTGCAATGAAAGACCCAATGAAGAACCTGTATCACAACGAACCAATTTGGCGTAACGGTGAAATCGTTGGCCACATCACCTCAGGAATGTTCGGGCACGCCATCGGCAAGTCCATTGGCATGGGTTATGTTGAAAATCATCACGGCTTGGTTGATAAGGCCTTTGTTATGGATGGAACGTATGAAATTGAAGTTGCGGGCGAGCGGTTTGCGGCTGAAGCGCAACTCGATCCGTTTTATGATCCAAAGAGTGAACGCGTAAAGGCATAAAGGAGAAAGAACATGACTGAATCAACGAATGCTCGACGCGGAGGTCGCGCTGCTCGTAACGCTTTGCGTGCAGCACCGCTTACAGATGACATCAAGCCAGTACGTCCAGGTATGCCGGCCGGCCGTTACAAGCCGCTTACCGACTCTGAAGTGTTGAAGATCCACGAAGCTGCAATCAACGTGCTGGAAAACATCGGTATTGCCGACGCCATTCCTTCGACGCTTGAGTACCTCTTGCCGAAGGGCTGCAAACTCGACGAAAACGGTCGTTTGTTGTTTCCACGTTCACTCATTGAGCACACTCTTGAAATTGCTGGACGAAATTTCCCGCTGTATGCGCAAGATCCGCAATATGACATGGAGCCATGGGGTACCAACACCTATTTCGGTACGGCAGGCGCTGCCGTGTACATCGCTGATTATGAGACGGGCGAATACCGCGAGTCGGTATCGCAAGATGCGTACGACATTGCTCGCATTGTCGACAAGATGGAGCACTTGCACTTCTACCAGCGAGCAGTAGTGCCACGCGACATTCCAGAAGCATCAGCAATGGATATCAATACGTGTTACCTGAGCGTGAGCGGAACCACCAAACACGTAGGTACCTCGTGGGTGCATCCAGATCACCTTGAAGCCTCGCTCAAGATGTTGCACGAAATCGCAGGCGGCGAAGACAAGTGGCGCGCGCGTCCATTCGTGAGTCAGTCCAACTGCTTCGTTGTTCCACCGCTCAAGTTCGCAAGTGATGCATGTAAGTGCCTCGAAGTTGCGGTGCACGGCGGAATGCCGGTGTTGTTGTTGTCGGCTGGTCAGGCTGGTGCAACAGCACCTGCAGCAATTGCTGGTGCTTTGGTGCAGCAAGTTGCGGAATGTCTCGCAGGCCTTGCGTATGTCAATGCAATTAAGCCGGGCGCACCGGCAATCTTTGGATTGTGGTGCTTCGTTTCCGACTTGCGTTCAGGTGCAATGTCGGGTGGCAGCCCAGAGCAAGTGTTGCTCTCGGCAGCAAGCGCTCAGATGGCTCACTTCTACAACCTCACCGGCGGCACATCATCAGGAATCTCGGATTCAAAGTACCCCGATGCGCAGTCGGGTTCGGAAAAAGGCATTAACCACGCACTTGTTGGTAACGCTGGCATGAACCTCATTTACGAAGCAGCTGGTATGCACGGAAGTTTGTTGGGCTACTCGTACGAGGGAATCATTCTCGATAACGACACCATTGGTTCGGTGCAGCGCACCATCAAGGGAATTGAAGTTACCGACGAATCGTTGTCCATCGAAACCATGCGTGCACAGTGCATTGGGGGACCCGGTCACTATTTGGGTGCCGAGCAAACACTTCGCATTATGCAAAGCGAATACTTATACCCAGCAATTGGAGATCGTCTCAGTTCAAAAGAATGGAAAGAAGTGGGCAAACCTCAAATTATTGATGTTGCACACAAGAAGGTTCGCGAAATTTTGGACAACCATTACCCAAGTCACATTCCAGAGGCAATGGACGCAAACATTCGTTCTTACTTAGACATTCGTCTTCCACGCGAAAAAATGGTGAACCCAAACCTGATTATCGCCTAGTACGGCGGTTTCGCTGAGGTTCGCCTCGGCATCGTCAAATAGGATGCGTGCATGGCAAATGCATGGTTCGAAACAGTCGCCGAAGCTCAGCGCCGTGCGCAAAAGCGCTTGCCGAAGTCGGTGTATGGCGCACTCGTTGCAGGTTCTGAAAAAGGTCTGTCTTCGCGTGACAACTTAGATTCATTTGACCAACTGGGCTTCGCTCCGCATATCGCAGGCCTGTCTGGTCAGCGCGACATGGCTGTAAGCGTGATGGGTCAGCAGTTGTCTATGCCGGTCATTATTTCGCCTACTGGCGTTCAAGCAGTGCACCCAGAAGGCGAAGTTGCAATTGCGCGTGCAGCACAGAACCGTGGCATTCCAATGGGCCTTAGTTCATTCGCCAGTAAGTCGGTTGAAGAAGTTGCTGCTGTGAATACACAGACACTCTTTCAGATGTATTGGTGTGGCGATAAAGACACGTTGGTGCAACGCATGGAACGCGCTCGTACTGCTGGAGCAACAGGACTCATTGTCACCCTTGACTGGTCGTTCTCGAATGGTCGTGACTGGGGAAGCCCATGGATTCCCGAAAAAATCAATTTTAAAGCAATGCTCAAGCTTGCACCTGAAGTGTTGGTGAAGCCTGAATGGTTGTGGTCGTTTGCAAAGACAGGTCGCATTCCCGACCTGACTGCACCAAACATGCAAAAGCCTGGCGAAGATGCTCCAACATTTTTTGGCGCGTACTA
>JALQUZ010000028.1 GCA_023263695.1 Ilumatobacteraceae bacterium | reverse complement strand
GTGGGTAGTTCTCCAGTACCAATGCGCCGCTGATGTACAGCGGTATTCCAGCGCCACGCACATTTGATGTGGCGAAGTCAACGGTTTGGCTTTGTGTGCGCGCAATGCGCGTGAGTACCGAAGTTGGCAACAGGCTTGATGCAGTTGCCAACGTGTCGAGTTGTGCGTTTTTGGAACCTTCACGCGCTGAATTGATTAATTCATGAATTGCAGCGAATCGTTCGGTAATGGGCATGTCGCCAGTAGGCACCAACAAGCGCACCAAGGTGAATGCGTTTCCACCCGAGTCCTCGTTGCGGGTACTAATGGCCATGCTCGTGCGAAGTGATTCCACCGGCGTGCCAAGTTTGCGGTGGTAGCTGCCGGCAGCATCGGCAGCAGCGGTAAGAAACGCAGTGTTCAGCTTGCCACCAAGTGCTCGCGAGGCGTCCATCATGGTGCGATACGGCGCGCGCAGTGTTTCGGTTTGACGTTGCAACGATCGTTGTGTCCACAATGGTGAGCGCGCAGGGTCAACGCTGCTGAGTTCGTTCATTAGTCCACGCACAGTGGCAGCGGCTTGTGTGCCAAGCGCTGGCAATTGCGTTGGGTCTTGCAATAACTCGCGCACTTGTCGCAGTGCACCGAGCGGTGCGCGCATCACGTCTTGAAACGACGAGTTCAGTAAGTCGGTAGCAGCGGACGTGCTTGGCTCTGGTTCGCTAAACATCGACGGGTCAAGTGGTGGTGGTGGGCTCGCATCGCGCTCAAGGTCAAGAAACTGCATCGACAGCGCAACGCCACCTTGACCATCGGTAATGGTGTGGTGCAACTTTTGAATGATCGCCGACTTTCCACCTTCAAGTCCGTCAATCACCGTGAACTGCCACAGTGGGCGAGTGCGGTCGAATGCGTCGGCAACCAGCAGTGTTGCAAGGTCGAGTAGTTGGCGCATAGTGCCTGGCGCAGGCAATGCCATACGCCGCACATGATGTGCAATGTTGAATTCGGTGTCGACAACCCAACGTGGTGGACCTAGTGAAGCCGGCGCGGGTTGCACGCGTTGACGCAGTCGCGGAATAACTCGTGTGGCGCGGTCCATTCGTGCAACAAATGCGTCAAAGTTTGGCGCACGATCAAGAATGGTGATGTTCGCAAACGTGGAGGTAAGAAACGGATCTTTTTCTGCTCTCCACATCAATGCCTCGGCATCGCTCATGCGATCGTCAAAGCGAGGCATGTCGTGGTTCATCGAGGTACCGAAGTGTGCTTGAACTCGTTCAGTGCATCCCAGGCGATGTTTTCCAAAATGCGATCTACTGTGGTTGTTGCAAGCTTGGCATCACCCATTGGGCGATCTAACAAACGAACGAACACAGCCTTGCTGCCAACAATGAACGTTGGTACACCCCACACCGAATGCGTTCGACCATAAGCAGTGTGTTCTTCTTTAATGGTGGCAAGAGGGCGACCGCTGTCTACTTCAGACCACATGGCATCTACATCTACACCGTGTTCGCCAATTACTTCGCTCAACGGTGCGCGTTCGCGCAAATTTCCGTTTTGAGTGTGGCGGTATTCGTACAACGCATGATGCATGTTCAAAAACTTGTCGGGCTGTGTGTCGCGCACGGCAATGGATGCTTGCAGAGCAAGAATTCCGGTGTCGTCTTGCGGACGATCCCAAATATCGGTTTCGCCTTCTTCAACATGTGCTTGTCCCAAGCAAAACGGAGTGAATTTCACATTCCACGTTGCGCCAGCTTTCAGCGCGGTGGACACGTGGTCGTGAACAATGCGGCCATAAGGGCAGCGGTAGTCGTAAGTGAGGGCAAACGTTGGTGTTGAGGTCATAGAAGATGTATAGCGTTTAAAAACACCAAGCCCACAACACCCATCAGGCTTCCAACAATTGCACCACCCGCAACGTCGCTGGCATGGTGAATACGTACTCCTACGCGACTCATGGCGATAATCAATGCAAACACGTAAAACAGCACAACAAAGGGCCATGTGAAGAAATAGGTGAGGACAAGCGCCGAGAAAAATGCCGACGATGAATGTCCGCTAGGGAAACTTGACGTGCGCGGTGTGCGCAATGCAAAACGGTCGTCGCCGCTTGTGGTGGGGCGTGTGCGTCGGAACAAGCGCTTAATGCCTTGGTTCAACAACAAACTTTCAATGCCGATCATGGTGGAAAACACCAATGCTTGTTGAAAGCGGTTGAAACTGCCAATGGCGCGTAACAAGCCAATGATGTGCCACAACATTCCGAAGTCACCCACAGCGCTTGCAATGCTGAACACCACCTTGACGAACTTGTAGTCGCGAATGTGTTCGAGCGCGCCGTCTACCTTGTTGTCAAAATTTTTGAATCGGGCAGTTGGATCAAAAGTCATGCGGCAGGACGAGGATATTTCACTGCAGCGCCAACTTCTGCATCGGCAGGGTTTCCGCCAAATTCGGGGCACCAGTCTTTAAACGAACAGAAATTGCACAGTGCACTTTTTTTCGTAGGGAAGTTGCCTGTGGTGCATGCATGAGAGATGGTCTTAAACAATGCAGAGGTTTTTGTCACCACAAACTTCATGGTCTGTTCGGTCACTGCACGCGTGTGTCGAACTCCGTCTTTCACAAACATGAGGCTCACTTTGGCCGGTGCTTCGCCACGCATTTCGCGCAACATGTAGGCATACATGTGTAGCTGCTGCATCTTTGCGTCAACGTCTTGTTCGCGCGGGGCCTTGCCAGTCTTGTAGTCGCTGATTACAAGGTTGCCGTCGGCGTCGCGTTCAATGCGGTCAATGAATCCGCGTAATCCAAAATTAGTTACTGGTGCTTGCACCCATAGCTCAACATCAACAACGTTCACCGTCTTGGGGTCTTCCATGCGCAGGTAGCTCTTCATTAACGCATCGCAGTCTTTCCAGAATGCGTCAAGTTGAACTTCGTTCAGGTTCAGCCCAGTGATGTCGTACGTTGGTTCAAATTCGGTGCGAGCGGTGTGCGTAAACGCAAGCGCTGCTTCTTCGGTGCGTTGCGCGGGCTCTAGGCCAAACAACAATTCCAAAGCGCGGTGCACAACATTTCCTTTAACTGCTGCAACGCTTGGTGGCTGCGGAAGCTTCTGAATGTTTTGAAAACGAAATTGCAGTGGGCAGTTTTGAAACGTGCTGGTGCTCGATGGCGAGAGAGCTTCAGGAATGGGCCATGCGGTCATTGCAGTGTCGTTTCTATAGAGGTAATGAGTTGAGCAATACGTTGGGGGTCTTGCATGGGTCCGAAGTGACCAAGGTCGTTCCATTGCACAAACGTGCTGCCGGGAATTGCATCAGCAAGTGGCTTGGCAAACGCCGCGGGGGACATGGGAATCATTTCGCCTGAAACTATCCACACGGGCATGCGCAGTTTTGCCAACTCGTTCCATGTCTCATGTAACGCACCCGATTCGTACGTTCGTGCCTCGTGTTCGGGCTGGCACTTTAGCGAAATGGTGGAGTCTGCATTGCTCGTAAAACCAAAGCGCACATAGTCGTTTAGTACCTCTGGGGTGAACACATTCAACGGCGGTTTGGCCGAGTAGTTGGCAATCGCTTCATCAAATGAAGCAAATGTGTTGCGGCGACGGCGAGCACCTTGCGAAAGTGGGCTCGGTCCGCCGGCTTCACCGTTTTCGCGAACAATCGGCGGAAAAATAATTGGCTCAAACAATACCAGTGCGCGAAACAATTCAGGCTCACGCAGAGCGGCCATCACCAATGCTGCACCGCCCATGCTGTGGCCAAATGCAATTGATGGTCCGTTATCTCGCGCAACATGTTGCGCAACAACGTGAGCATCGTCGCCGTATCCGCTCCACGTCACGTTCCAGTCGTGGGGAAGCGTTGCATCTCCGTATCCGCGGTAGTCAAACGAATAACAATGTGCGCTGTCTGCAAGCAAAGCAGCAGTGCTGTTGAAGCAGCGACCATGAAACCCAGTTGCATGCGAAAACAACACGCTTCCACGTGTTGAACCTGGTGCGTAGTCGTAGATAGGAATGTCCACGCCATCGCTTGAGGCAACGTGGACGGTGTTCACAGCGTTATGCGCGAGTTACTTCAAGTACGGAAGGAACATGGACGTTTCCTCGCCAATGTTGGCAGGAACTTTGTAACCCTCTTCGTTTCGAATTTGCGCGAAGTTGTCGCGCACGTCTTCCATGGTGAGGTTCGGGTTGTGGTAACCCTCGGTCTCGGCAATGAATACGCGAGCAACACGTCCGCCACCAACGCTGTACACCTCGCCGCTTACTGGGCACTCTTCGTGTGCAAGATACGCAACGATTGGCGAAATTTTTTCAGGCTGCAACTTTTCGGCCATGGCTCCGCTAAACAAACTTTCGGTCATGCGGGTAAGCGCAAGTGGTGCAATGGCGTTTGCCTTAATGTTGTACTTCGCGCCTTCAACTGCAAGCACGCGCGTGAAACCAACGAGCCCCATTTTCGCTGCGCCGTAATTGGTTTGACCAAAGTTGCCAAAAATTCCGGCGGCCGACGATGTGGAAACAATGCGCCCGTAACCCTGCTCGCGCATTAATACGAATGCTGGCTGTGTTACATGGAATGCACCTTTCAAGTGCACGTCGAACACAGGGTTCATCAGCGATGGGTCCATGTTGTGGAAGCTTTTGTCGCGCAAAATTCCTGCGTTGTTAATGACGATGTCGACGCGACCGAATGCTTTCACTGCGCCAGCAACAATGGCTTCGCCGCCTTCAGGTGTCGAAACGCTGTTGGTGTCGGCAACTGCTTCGCCACCAAGCGAAATAATTTCGTCGACCACTTTTTGTGCAGCACCTTTGTCGCTGCCACTGCCGTCCACTGCGCCACCGAGGTCGTTCACCACCACAAGTGCCCCGCGTGAGGCCATGAGTAGTGCGTGTTGGCGCCCAAGGCCGCCGCCAGCGCCCGTGATAATGGCTACTTTTCCGTCATATCCAAGATCTGCAGTGTTCATCTGGGGGCTCCCTTGTGCTCGATTTGCACCAAGACTAGTTTCTGGCGCATGGGGATTGACATTCGAAACATCGCAGGAATCGTGCGCACACATGCAGCAAGCCAGCCGAACAACGTGGCACTTGTGCAAGGTGACCGCACGCAAACATGGGGCCAGTTGTATGCGCGCTCATGCAAGGTGGCAAATGCTTTGAAGGTGGCTGGCGTTGGCCCGCAAGATCGCGTGGCATTTCTCGACAAGAACGGCATTGACCATTTCGAAGTGTTCTATGCGTGCGCGCTGTTGAACGCGGTCAGCGTGGACATCAACTGGCGCCTTGCTCCACCAGAGGTTGCCTACATCGTGAACGACTCACAGGCGAAGGTGCTCATCGTTGGACCAGATTTTGTTCCCGTACTCGACGCCATTGCTGGTGACATTACAAACACCAAGACCATCGTGGTCATTGGTGGGCACAGCAAGTTTCCGTCGTACGAGGATTTCTCAAACAGCGGAGGACCAACCGACCCAAATGCACCCGTTGCTGAAGACGATGTTGCGTTTCAGTTGTACTCAAGTGGAACAACGGGCAGACCAAAAGGTGTCATGCTCACCAATACCAACTTCTTTGCACTCATTCCGTTTGCTGCAGAAGTGTGGAAGTTCACCGATCGCACCGTGAACTTGGTAGCCATGCCGCTGTTTCACATTGGTGGTGGCGGTTGGGCTACTGCTGGTATGGCGCTTGGTGCGAAGTCGGTCATTGTTCGCGACGTAAACCCAGTTGAACTTGTTTCGCTGATTGGCAAGCATCGCATTACACACGGCTTCTTGGTACCAGCGTTGCTGCAGTTCATGCTCATGGTGCCCGATGTAGACAAGGCCGACTACTCCAGTCTTGAACTCATTGCGTATGGCGCTTCACCAATTTCCGAAGAGGTACTTGCAGCTTCAATGAAAACGTTTAAGACCAACTTCATGCAAATTTATGGTCTTACCGAAACAACAGGTGCAACCACCATTCTCATGCCAGAAGATCACGATCTCACTGGGCCAAAGCGCAAGCTGTTGCGTTCGTGCGGAAAAATTGTTCCGGGTATGTTGCTGCGCGTTGTCGATTCTGAAACGGGAAACGACATGCCGGTTGGCGAAGTTGGCGAAATTTGGGTGAAGGGTCGCCAAGTAATGAAGGGCTACTGGAACATGCCCGAGGAAACGGCGAAGTCCATTAACTCTGACGGCTGGTTTAAAACTGGTGATGCTGCGTACGTAGACGAAGACAACTTCGTGTACATCTTCGATCGTGTGAAAGACATGATTGTTTCAGGTGGCGAAAATGTGTATCCGGCCGAAGTAGAAAATGCGCTCATGGCTCACCCTGCAATTGCCGACGTGGCGGTGATTGGTGTGCCAGATGAAAAGTGGGGCGAGGTGCCAAAAGCAATGGTCGTTCGCAAGGCCGATGTGGCGGTAACGGAAGACGAAATCATCGCCTTTGCCAAGCAGCATCTGGCGGGCTTTAAATGCCCAAAGTCGGTGAACTGGGTAGACGCCTTGCCGCGTAACCCAAGCGGAAAGATCCTGAAGAAAGACTTGCGTGCGCCTTTCTGGGAAGGTCGAACTCGCAAAGTTAACTAAGCCCCATCTAGTCTCGTCATCATGAAACTTTCCATGATGATCAACTACATCTCCGACTTTCAGTCATCGGCAAAGCAAGTTGTTGAGCTTGAAAAAGTTGGTCTCGACATGGTGTGGGTAGCTGAGGCATATTCATACGACTCCATTTCACAAATTGGTTACCTTGCTGCTGTCACCAACAAAATGGAAATTGGTACCGGCATTATCAACGTGTACTCGCGCACACCGGCACTTGTTGCCATGACGGCAGCTGGTTGCGACTACGTCAGTAACGGTCGTTTTGTTCTTGGGCTTGGCGCATCGGGTGCACAAGTCATTGAAGGCTTCCACGGCATGCCGTACGAAAAGCCACTGCAACGTACGAAGGAGTACATCGACATTTGCCGCGAAGTATGGAAGCGCGAGAAGCCACTTTCATACCAGGGCAAAACTGTTGAGGCACCGTTGCCGGCAGGACAAGGAACTGGTCTTGGTAAAGCTTTGAAACTCATTAACCACCCAGTGCGCAATGACATTCCAATTTGGTGGGCAAGCCTCATGGGCAAAAGCGTTGAAGCAACTGCAGAAATTGCAGACGGTTGGATGCCAATTTTCTTCTACCCAGAAAAATTTCAAAATGTATGGGGCGATGCACTGAAGGCTGGTTATGCCAAGCGCGATGCATCACGGGGAAAGATGGACATTCAGGCTGGTGGAATGCTCGCTATCGATGAGTCGCTCACTGGTGAAGATCAACAAAAAGTGTTGGACTTCGCTCGACCAAGCACTGCGCTGTATGTAGGTGGCATGGGTGCTCGCGGTAAAAACTTCTATAACGACATTTGCAAGGCATACGGTTACGAAAAAGAGGCCGTTGAAATTCAGGACTTGTATTTAGACGGCAAGAAGCAAGAAGCAGCTGCAAAAATTCCTGCGGAGTGGTTGCTGAATTCGCACTTGGTTGGTCCTAAAAACTTCATTAAAGAGCGCTTGGCGGCATTTAAAGAAGCAGGCGTCACCGTGTTGCAAGTGAACCCAATTGGTCCTGATGCAGTGCAGCAAGTTGAATTGTTGCGCAGCCTCATGGACGACGTTAAGTAGTCGTGGCCTACGAGGGTTTTGTTGCCGACGGATGGTCGGAAGTAGCAGAAGCATTCGCGCACAACATTGATAGTCGTGAAGACATTGGCGCAGGCGTGTCGGTGTTTCATAAGGGCAAATGTGTTGTCGACATTGCTGGCGGCTATTTCGATAAAGAAGCAACACAGCCGTACACACTGGACACCTTGCAGTTGGTATTCAGCACCACGAAGGGTGTGGTTGCAACAGCAGTAGCTATGTGCGTAGAACGAGGGCTGTTGTCGTACGAAGAGCCCGTTTCGCTTTTCTGGCCAGAGTTTGCGGCACATGGAAAAGAACACGTCACCGTTGCCCAATTGCTTTCCCACCAGGCCGGCTTGTACACGGTGGAAGGCGACCTGTCATTTGAAGAAGTACTCGACTGGAACACCATGGTGGACCGCCTGGCAAACACACCGCCCTTGTTTCCCGTGGGATCGACACATGGTTATCACGCAATTACCTTCGGTTGGCTGGCAGGCGAGTTGGTGCGCCGAGTAGACGGCCGAAATATCGGGCGATTTATTGCAGAAGAAATTGCCAATCCGCTTGGTGGCGAAATTTATGTTGGTTTACCGCAACAACATGAGCATCGTGTTTCACCAATCAATGTTGGTTGGCCGCGAAGTGCAACCGATGCACCTCCGCAGCCTCCAGCCGTGTTGCCGAATGCGCACTTAGCCCGCGCACTTTCATTGAATGGCGCACTCAATGTGAAGGGTGGGTTCAATCGCACTGACCTTCATGCTGCCGAAGTTCCTGGCGCAAATGGAATTGCCAACGCACGCAGCTTGGCTGCCATGTATTCGGCAACGTTTACCGAAACGCAGTCACCACATGGTGCTGTGCGATTACTGAACGATGACACGCGCAAGAAAATGACGGTGCAACAGACCAAAGATGGCGAAGTGGATTTGTGTTTGCAAACGCAACGCACGTTTGCCATGGGTTTCGTAACACCAAGTGAAAAGTTGGCGTTCGATGCACCGGGTAGTTATGGACACGCAGGTGCTGGCGGCTCGGTTTCATTTGCCGACCCAGGCAGGCACATGAGTTTCAGTTACATCATGAATCGCATGAAAGATTCAATGTTTACCGACCCTCGTGCGGTCAGGCTGATTGAAGCTGCATCTCGCTGCGCAGACGCTTCCTGAGACCAATCGTTCCTAACAAGTAGGAAAGCGAACACAGTCCGGAAATTCCTGCAACTAGTGCAATGGCGATACGAATGGGGAAAATCTCGCCGAGGATGCCCGTGCCAATACTGCTGAGTCCAGTAACCAGCATGGCAAAGCCCATGTCGCCAGCTAACACGCGACCACGAATGTGGTCTGCGGTACTGGTTTGTAATCCGTAACTTGCCATTGTCCAAATTGCACCACCGCCAACGTGTGCGGCACCGATGGAAATTGCAGCAAGCCAAAGCGATGGGCTTGCTGAAGCCGTGAGATAAAACATGCTCCACATCACGCCACCAACTCCGCACAGCAATAACAGTCGCGGCATGTTGTTTCGAGCGAAGCGCATAAAAATGAACGGGCCGATTGCTGCTCCTAAGCCGCGTGCGGCAAGCAGCAGCCCGCTGCCACCGTCACCAGTGTTGAATGCATCGATTGCCAACACAGCAAGTTGGCCCACAGCACCTGCGCCAACGGCTTGGGTGGTTTTTGAAGCCATTAACGCAAAAATCACGTTGTTTTCTTTGGCGTAGTGAAATGCTTCGCGCATGTCGGCAATTGGTCGAACTGGTTCACGCTTGGCATCTGCTTTGCGTTCCTGCATCGGAATTTTGATCAGCGCAATAAGCCCAGCACACACGGCAAATGTTGCAATGTCTGCGGCAAATGTTGCGGTTCGCCCGAAGGTTGCAGCGAACAAACCGCCAACTGCAGAGCCAATAAATACGGAAGCGCCCCAGCTAGAGCCAAACAAGGCATTCGCTTGTCGAAGCTCGTCATCGTTTCGGGTTATGTTGGGTAACGCCGAACCAAACGCAGGAAGTGTGATGACGGCAAGGGAAGAAATCACAATCTGTGTAAGCAACGCCAACCAAATTCGATCGGCATTCGACAGCAAGAATCCAATTCCACATACGGCCTGCAACGCAGAAACGAACACAATAATTCTGCGTCGATCAAATTTGTCCACAATCGGACCAGCAATTGGTGAGAAGAAAAACGACGGCAATACATATGCGGCGTACACCAGCGACACCAAGAATGTGGAGTCAGTGGCTTCTTTAATTAAGCCAACTAGGGCAACATAGGTGAAATAGTCGCCCATGACCGAAACGTTCTGCGCAATGAACAAATTGCGCACGCTGCTATTTGAACGAAGTACTCCCATGTAAAAAAAGTTATTTACGCATTGCTTGAATGCGGTCGAGCGATTGCTCGGCCTCTGCCATCATGCTGCGCACCAAGTCGCCTGCATGCACAATGCTCTTAATTGCGCCAACACCTTGGCCGGCAGGCATGAACTCTTGTTCAACATCAACTTTGGTTCCCTCTGGGTAACCCAAGTGGTTCACGCCGGCCTGCATTGAAGCAATGGCTTGTTGTGGAAACCCTTGCAACGTTTCTGGGTGTTCTTCAAACTTGTTCGTCCATTCGTTACGCACTACACGGCATGTCTTACCGGTGTAGCTACGTGTAATCACGGTGCCGTCTTCAAGGGTGTCAATCAATTTTTCTTTGTAGCCATCAACACCGCGCGCTTCGTGAGTGGCAATAAATCGAGTTCCTACCCACACGCCATCGGCACCGAGAGCAAGTGAAGCCGCAAGTCCGCGTCCATCAAACAAACCACCTGCAGCAACAACCACCATCTTGTCGCCAACTGCATCAACAACTTGTGGCACCAGCGCCATCGTTGCAACGGTTCCGGTATGTCCGCCACCTTCGGTGCCTTGGGCAACAACAAAGTCGCAACCGCTTTCATACGCTGCAGTTGCGTGGCGAACCTTTCCGCACATCGAACCAACCAGCACGCCGTTCTTGTGCAGGCGATCAATAATGTCGCGTGGCACACCAAGGCCAGCTACAAACACTCGTGCACCGCTCTTAATAATCAAATCAACATCGCGTTCAAGCGTGTGGGGAAGCGCAGTCAGCAAGTCCACACCAAATGCTTTGCTTGTCAGTTTCTTTACGCCTGCAATTTCATCTTCTAATTCGCCAGCCTGCATGGTGCTTGCACCCAAAGTGCCAAGCCCTCCAGCCTCGGAAACCGCTGCAACCAAACGGTGATACGACACGCCACCCATGCCCGCCAGCATGATGGGAAATTCAATGTCGAGCATGTCGGTTAAGCGTGTGCGCATGGCTCTAACCGTAGTTCTTGAAGGCGCCGTCACGCTTCAAGAATCCCTTGTGCCAGCGGCGTGGAGTGAACACCGCTGCGCGTGGTTCGTCTTCAAACATCCAGCGCACAAAGTTGCGTCGCGTCCATGGCGTAAGGCTTGCAAGGCGAAGCGCTCCTCGTGCGCCAATGCTGCTCTGCAACACTTTGCCAAGAGTCACACTCATGCGGTGGTCGGCAAACAAGTGTTGCTTCACCAATTTTTCGTAGTTGCGACGGGCGATAGATGCCTCGCGATTTCCGGTTTTGATAATGGCTTGGCCAGCAAGTTGGCCCGATAACAACGCTTGTCCAATTCCTTCACCCGTCAAGGTGTCGGTAACGCATGCAGCGTCGCCAACAAACAACACACGACCACTGCTGAGCGTTGCAGTGGTAACTCGCGCGGGAATAGGCCAAGCAGTGTGGCGGTCTTCCATTACTGCGTTTGCGCCAAGTGCTTCGCGAATGTGCGGGCGTTGCAACAAGTTCGGCCACAAGTCTTTCATTTCTTGTACGGAGTATTTGCCGCCACGCAAAATGCCAAAACCAATGTTTGCGCGTCCACCTTTCAATGGGAACGACCATGCATAACCCGGAAGCAAATCTTTATCAAACCACACGTATAGACGATCTTTTGCTGGGCCAGTCACGTTGCTTGCGTATTGTCGAAACGCATGCCATTCGCCAAGGTATCCGGCTTGCGACAACCCCATTGCTTTGCGCACAGGCGACCACATGCCATCGGCGGCAATAACAAACTTGGCGCGAATCACTCCTAAGTTTTCAACATCAAGGTTCACGTAGTCGCGCGATGAGTGATCAATCGCAGTAAATGCGTTACTTTCAAGTACGCGCACGCCGATGCGCTTTGCTTGCTCGACTAACGCGTTGTCTAATTCAATTCGCGGAGTAATGGCTGCAAATTGTCCGGCTCCATGTGGCAATGGCATGTTCACTTCTCGACCGCCTGGCGAGCGCAACCACACGTCTTCACATACCGTCCAGCTAGGCACGGTGCTTGGGTCAAATTCAAGTTCTTCAAGTACGCGTAATGCGCCCGTTGTTAGCCCGTCTCCACAACATTTGTCACGAGGAAACGTGGCTTTGTCAACGACAACAACGTCGAAACCAGACTTGCGCAAGGTAAGTGCTGCAGCAATTCCCGCTGGCCCTGCACCAACAATTGCCACATCGCACTGCATGGCAGGAGTGGTGTTCGACAAAGTTTCTGGCACGGGGTAGAGACTAGGGTTTGTCGTTATGAGTCGCTTATGTGAAGGTCGTGTAGTAGTTGTCACTGGTTCGGGTCGCGGTATTGGTCGCGAACATGCCTTAAGCCTTGCCAAACATGGCGCTTTGGTCGTAGTGAACGACCTTGGCGCTGGAGTCGATGGCAGTGGTGGCGACACATCGCCAGCCCAGCAAGTGGTGAACGAAATTGAGGCTATGGGTGGTCGCGCAGTTGCAAACGGCGACGACATTTCAACTTGGGCCGGCGCCGAGCGGCTCATCAACACTGCCGTTGAAACTTTTGGTGATTTGCACGCAGTGGTCAACAACGCAGGAATTTTGCGCGACCGCATGATGGCCAACATGAGCGAAGATGAGTGGGACGCTGTTATCAAAGTGCACTTGAAAGGTACTTTCGCTCCTTCACGCATGGCCGCTGCATATTGGCGCGATCGCAATAAAGCTGGTCATCCAGTGGATGGTCGCATTATCAACACCTCGTCGGTGTCGGGTATTTACGGCAACGTTGGTCAAACCAACTACGGCGCAGCGAAAGCTGGCATTGCAGCATTCACCACCATTGCATCGCTCGAACTTGCTCGTTACGGAGTAACCGTAAATGCAGTTGCACCTGTTGCACTTACTCGCATGACCGAAAACCTCGGGCCTGCCCCAGAAACCGAAGAAGAGCGCGAGCAACGTTCACCAAAGTGGATTGCACCAATTGTTACGTGGTTGGCTTCTGCGGAATCGAAGGACATCACCGGTCGCGTGTTTGAAGCCAGTGGTCAAGTGTTGGCAATTGCTGAAGGTTGGCATCGTGGTCCTACACACGCGCCTGTTGAAGACCCAACTGCGCTTGGTCCAATTGTTGAAGAGTTGATGGCTAAAGCTCGTCCGAACGCTGGCATGGACGGCCGCGACGGCACCTGGCCGCAACCACAAAAGAAGTAACTGCCCGCGGGCCAGGTCCGCTCTTTTATTCCGCACAATGCCCTTATTGGCACACATCTGGCTGTCCTATTTTCTGAAATATTTAGAGCCAAATTTCGTACTATATTTAGAGCGAAAGGAGGTAGCCATATGGAAGCCATCATGACCCAAGTAACCACAAGCATTTCTGAGTTCAAAAAGAATCCGAACGAATCGGTTGCGCAGGCCGGCAATCGCGCGTTTGCGGTATTGACGAATAACAAGCCGTCGTTTTATGTCGTTCCACCTGATCTGTACGAAAAAATCGCAGACATTATTTTTGATTTGGAACTCGCTCCAAAGTTGAAAAAGCGAATGTCTGAAAAAGGAAAAGCAGTAAAAGTAAAAATTGAAGAGTTATAGGAATTGTCCTACGAACTTGAGTTTCATTCTGCCGCGCTCAGAGAGTGGCAAGGCCTTGATAACAGCGTTCGCGTGTTACTAAAGAAAAAGTTGGAAACGCGGCTCAAGAATCCTCATGTTGATAGCGCACGGTTACACGGAGACCTTCAACATTGCTACAAAATCAAAAACGACAAGACTGGCCATCGACTGGTGTACCAAGTTATCGATGATCGAATAATTGTCTTTGTACTCTCAGTTGATAAACGTGATGATTTGAAGGCGTATCGCCTCGCCGCACAGCGAATCAATAACTAGAACAGGCGGAGTTCGTCGCTCTTTTTGCCGCGCAACTCGTCGTAGTCCACTTCACACCAACCAAAGCCACGACTTTCCGCAAGCACGCGTGCCTGAGGCTTAATGGTTTGCGCAACAAAGATTCCGCGAATTGCACCCAGCGATGAATCTGCATGCAAGCAGTCGATGTACCTCGTCAGTTGTTCAACGCCATCAATTTCGCCGCGGCGCTTAATTTCAATAGCAACGGTTTGCCCGTTCGCATCACGACACAACAAGTCAACTGGTCCAACTGCGGTTGGGTATTCACGACGAATCAACGTGAGGCCCGGCTCGATGCTTTCTGGCAATTCGGCAAGCAGCACCTGCAAGTGAGCCTCAACGCCATCTTTGGTAAGGCCTGGGTCTTCGCCAAGTTCGTGACTGAAATCGGAGTGCACTTCGTGCAAGTGAATGGTTAGTGTCTCGCCCTTGGGGTTAGTGACTACCCAGCGGTCATCAAGTTCGCGAATGGTATTCGGCGGGTTCATCCAGTTCAACGGTTTATATGCACCACCGTCAGCATGAATGGAAATACTGCCATCAGCTTTCACCAGCAAAAGGCGAGTGGCTTCAGGTAATGAAGTGTCGAGGCGACCTTCGTACACCACGCTGCATCGCGCAACAACAAGTCTCATGAACGTGCCCTCACTAGACACGAAACTAGATCAACGACCGACGTGATCCCGCATTCGCTTTTGAATCAATTCGCGGCGTGCTTGCAGGTCGCGGTAAGTCAGCGAATTCACCGAGGTGTCAACACCTAAAACCCCAGTTTTCACACTGTCCAGGTTGATTTCGATAGCCGTGTGATCCACCCCAAGTTCGCGACCAAGTCGTTCGCCGTGGCGTTCTGCAAACAACATTGAAATAGATGCGATCTCGGCCAAAATGTCGAGCTCGGGTGCAAGGCGGGCAATTGCGCCGTCTAAGAACACCATGTTCTTTACATACAGCATCAATTCCTTTGGCATACGTGCGCCGTAACCCATCAGCGCTTTCACTATGCGCTGCACTTCTTTGACCAACTCTTCACCCGACAGCGTGGTTGGGTCAATGGCTGCGTCACCCAAGTTCAAATCTTTAATTACGGCGTGAATGTCGGTGTCCATTGGCAATGCACCAAGGTCGCGCAACGCTTCAACTTGACCAACCACATTGTTTGTGGTGGCGTTCAGCATCAACCGCAAAAACGCCATGCGCCGTGCGCCAGTTAAACGACCAACAATTCCGAAGTCCAGCAAAGCGGTACGGCCGTCGGGCATCACAAACAGGTTTCCGCCGTGCAAGTCGCCGTGGAACACGCCGTAAATCATGGCGCCTTCCATGAATGCGATCATGCCGGTACGAATTACCGAATGGGTATCAATGCCAGCATTTTTCATGCCAACAACATCATCAAATTTAAAACCGCTCAGTCGCTGCATTACCAACACACGCTGCGTTGCAAGCGTTGGGTGTGGGCGAGGAATGATGTAGCGGTCTTGATTCAGTTCGCACAGCATTTTGGCAACATCCAACATGTTGGAAGCTTCAATGCGGAAGTCCAGTTCTTCAACAATGGTTTCGGCGAATAGTTCTACAAGTGCTGGTGGGTTAGCAAGCGCGCTTACTTTGATGCGACCAACGAGATGTGGAGCAAGCCACGCCATAACGCGCAAGTCTTTGCGCACCATTTTTGAAACTGTTGGGCGTTGAACCTTTACTACAACTTCTTCGCCGGTTATCAACGTTGCAAGGTGAACCTGTGCAATCGAAGCAGCGGCAAGGGCAGTGGTATCAATGTAGGAAAACACTTCGGTAAGAGGTTTGCCGAGTTCGCTTTCAATAGTTTTCTTCACCGACTCAAATGGAATTGCTGGAACTTGATCGCGGCACAATTTGAATTCGTTCACGAGTTCGGCAGGGAATAAACCTTCGCCACTCGAAATAATTTGTCCAAGCTTGATGTACGTAGAGCCAAGGCGCTCAACTGCCTTGCGCATGCGTAATGAAATGTATGCGCGTGATTCTTCTGGTGTTGCAAATGGTCGCAACTTCTTTTTTACGAACCATGGAACTAAGGCTTTACTCAACACCCACACCACAACAACTAATCGAGCAACTGGTGGAATGCGCGTTGGTGTGGTTAATACAGGAACTTCACGTTGTGCGGAGGCACGCAATTCAATGGCTTGTTCTTCCCATGCAATGTTGTTTGGGTCGAGCACCCAAGGTGCAATTTGGTCGAATGCGCCCCATGCGCAATCGGTTGGGCTTGAACTAACGGGGGTGGTCACGCACCAAGTCTGCCCGCACGAAGGGCATCAATGACTTGTTGTGCGAGATGTTGTTGACAAACCACCAGGTCGGGGAGCCACGCGTCACGCCGGTTGTATATAAGAGGTGTGCCATCAATTCGGCTGGTGAACAATCCGGCCGCCGCAGCCACTGCAATTGGCGCCGCCGAGTCCCATTGGTACATGCCACCCGCGTGCACATAAATGTCCACTTCGCCCAAAACCACTGCCATGGCCTTTGCGCCAGCCGAACCAAGTCGGGCGACATGGCAATCTAACGCTTCAGCAACAATCACAGCTTCACGCGTTGCGCGGTTACGCGACACCACAAGTCGTGGTTTGCCTTCATGCTTGTCTGGAGTTTTAGGCAACTGATGTGTGCTCAGCGTCATGTTGTACGCAGGTAGTGCAACCGCAGCTTGCGTAATGCTTCCTTCGTCAGATGGTTTGCCATCTGCATCTTTGCGTTCCCACAACGCAATGTGCACGGCCCAGTCGGCGCGATCGAATTCGCTGTATTCCTGCGTGCCGTCAAGGGGGTCAATAATCCATACGCGGTCTGCAGTTAAGCGGTCGGAATCATCGGCAGCCTCTTCCGACAACACGGCATCGTTTGGCCGGTGTTCTGCAAGTGTTTCGTCAATGAAGCGTTGCGCTGCGGCATCGCCTACATCTTTTGCGTACCACGTTGAAGCGCCATCGTTATACAAGCGCTCGCGAACTGCCATCAAACGTTTGCCGGTTTCTTCGGCAAGGAAATGTGTCAGTTCTCCGTCGGTTAATTTCACGAAGCGCTACGTCCAAGATTGATCGCGTCGCTCACCAACTTACGAACAGCATCTTCTTTGGCGCCGCCCGATACGAGTGCACCAATTTGGCCTTCAACTTGTTCGGCA
>JALQUZ010000027.1 GCA_023263695.1 Ilumatobacteraceae bacterium | reverse complement strand
AATAAAACTGTAGGTGCGGTAATACAAAAAGAATGGAATATTAAGGTTGTTCCTACTATTATTATTTTTAAAGAAGGAAAAGAGATTGAAAGATATGAACCTGGTATTAGTATGAGGTTTGACGAGAAAGAGGTATTTGATAAGATTAAGAAGGAAATTCAATAGGAGATAATATGAATATTGTAGTTAGTAAATTACTTACAAGCCTTTTAAGTGAAAAGATTCTAAAAGCTGTATTATTAAAACTAGGTGATTATTTTATTGCTAAGTCTGATAATAAACTAGACGATGAAATTTGGGCTGAAGTTAAAAAAGCATTGAAATAGAGGGCATGATGAATTGTGAATGTGGATGTGGATGCTAGTCAATGCCAAAAAAAGAGTATAAAATACTAGGGTTTCATGGTGCAGTAATCAATGGCACAGAGAATCAACCCGCACTGCACACTGCGTTGCGTGCACCGTTAGGAACTTCGGTCAACGTAGACGGCGTTGATGTGATGAAGGAGGTTCAACGTGTTCGAACGCTCGTCAATGAATTTTCAGAGTCGGTCCGTTCGGGCAGCATTGCTGGCGCAACTGGTAAAAAATTTCAGAGTGTCATCAACGTAGGTATTGGTGGAAGCGACCTCGGTCCGGTACTTGTCCACGAAGCGCTGTCATCGTCAATTGCGCCGGCAGTTCGCGCTCATTTTGTTTCCAATATTGACCCAACTGATGTTCGTGCAGTCTTACGCGAGTGTGATCCTGAAACGACATTCGTGGTGTTGTGCTCGAAGTCGTTTAGTACTACAGAAACCCTGAGCAACGGTCGCATCATTGCGCAATGGATTTCAGATGCAGTTGGAGCCAAAAATGTTTCCAAGCATTTTGCAGTGGTATCGGTTTTTCCTGAGAAAGCTCGGAGCGCTGGTTTGTCGGCCGATTTTGCATTTCCTATGTGGTCGTGGGTGGGTGGACGCTATTCAATTTCGTCCGCGGTGAATCTGGTGAACGTCATTGCCTTTGGACCGAACGCATACGACAACATGCTCGCGGGAATGCGGTCAATGGATGAGCACTTCTTGGCAGCACCATTACGTTGCAACGCTCCAGTACTTATGGGCCTACTGAATGTCTGGAATCGCTCGCTTCTCGGCCGCGAAACGCGTGCGATGATTGCCTATTCCACCGCATTGAAGTCATTTGCTTCGTACGTTCAGCAATTGGAAATGGAAAGCAATGGCAAACGCGTGACGGCTGATGGTCAACCTGTTTCCCTCTCTACTTCTCCAATTGTGTGGGGTGGAGTAGGCACGAATGCCCAACACGCGTACATGCAGTTGTTGCATCAGGGCACTTCTGTTGTGCCAGCAGATTTCATTGGCGTAGCTGCCACACCAACAAACGACAATGAAGCACACGATGCACTTGTAGCCAACCTATTTGCTCAAACTCAAGGTCTGGCGTTTGGAAATGAAGCAGAGCCTCATCGCACATTGCCAGGAAATCGACCCAGCACCACGCTGATGCTGTCGGCACTCACGCCACACACGCTTGGGGCACTCATTGCCCTGTACGAGCATTCAGTTTTTGTGCAAGGTTGTGTCTTCGGCATAAATAGTTTTGATCAGTGGGGCGTTGAATTAGGTAAGAAGTTGGCAACCCAAGTTTCTGCTCAGTTATCGGCAACGAGCCAAACGATCGATTCAGACGCATCTACTGCACAATTAGTGCAGTGGTACAAAAAGCACCGCTTAAACACCTAGTCTGAGCGCTGTGGCGGAGAAGTATTCACAAGCAGAGCGCATGATCAACCTGCTTGCACTGCTCGTGCAACGCACCAAACCAATGACGCTGAAGCAAATTCGTCAAGATCTTGTTGGCCAATATCCAGAATCGGATACAGCGGCGCGTGCAGCCTTCGAGCGCGACAAGGGTGACTTGCGCGCATTGGGAATTCCCATCGAACTCATCACACTTGGCGGCGATCAGGCCGGCGAGGGCGCCTACCGAGTGGACCGCAAGAGTTTTGAGCTCGGCGATTTAGGTTTGACCGACGAAGAACGATTGGCACTACAACTTGCCATGGCAACCGTTCGCGTTGGTGCAAGTCACGGTGATGAAGCACTGTGGAAACTGGGCGGAGAACGCGCGCTCAAAGCGCAATCCACCAGTTTGAACATTCAGTTGGATGACGAACTGATGGCCACGCTTGCCGATGGTGTACTTGAGCACCGAACATTGACTTTTTCGTATAAGGGTGAAACGCGCAACGTAGACCCATATGGTTTGTTGGCACGCGCCGGGTTTTGGTATCTCGTTGGCTATGACCATTTGCGTGCAGATCGCCGCACATTTCGCATTGATCGGATTGACGGAGAGATTTCCGTGGGCGATCGCAAGTCGTTTAATCGACCAAAGGATTTTGATTTACAAAAGGCAGTGCCAACAGAAGCCGAATTGCTTGCAGAAGGTCACGGAGAAGATGCAGTGGCAACCGTGTTGGTAGATGCAAGTTTGGCAAGAGGTGTGCGTACCCAATTTGGGAAACAATCTGTGGTGAAAGAACATGCAGATGGCAGTGTGGAGTTCGCAATTCCATGTGCGAATCTCACTGCATTTCGCGTGTGGCTGTTTGCCATGGTCGATCATGCAACGGTTATTGGCCCACCGCGAGTTCGTGCCCAAGTAATTGCATGGCTTACCGATCAGGCTGGTGATCGCTAATGGCAATGCGTAAATCTCGTCGAGGTCCACGTGGTGCTGCTGAGCGCGTTGAAGGATTGTTGGTCATGTTGCCGTGGCTCATTAGCCGCAAGCGCGTGAAGCTTGCCGATATGGCAAAACAGTTCAAGCTAAGCGAAAAAGAACTGATGAACGATTTGATGATGGCTGCAATGTGTGGCGTTCCGCCGTATACGCCAGATGCGCTGATTGATGTGTTCGTCGACGAAGGCGAAGTAGTTGCCGAAGTTCCACTGATGTTTTCTCGACCATTGCAGCTGAACTCCGCCGAGCTGTTTGCTCTACAAGCCATGGGCAGCGCTGCGCTGTCTATGCCAGGAGCAGACAAAAAGGGTCCGCTTGCGTCTGCTCTTAAAAAGCTGCAGCCGCTTCTCCCTAAGGGCGATGCCGTAGTCGAAGTCGATGTGCGGGCAGTGAAGTATTTGGCTGAAGCTCAACACGCGGTTTCTGCTGGGCAATTTGTTGCCATTGACTACTTCTCGCCAATCTCTGGCACACATTCGTCGCGCACTATTTTTCCGCGCGCGGTGTTCGAACAAATGGGGCATTGGTATGTGCGTGCTGATGACGACCAGTCCGGCGAAATTCGCAATTTTCGAATTGACCGCATTCAGAAGTTCACACCTACGGGCAATACCTCAGAACCGATTATTGAAGGCATTGAAGCCGAAGTCGATTTCTTTGGAACCGATTTGGAAACTGCAATATTGCTCGTGCGGCCGGCAGCATTGCGACTGGTCGAAACGTATCCGTACATTTCGCGTGAACCGCAGGGTGACGGCAGCGTGAAGATTGAAATGGCTGTTGGCTCACAGCATTGGCTGGGTCGACTGTTGTTGCGCGGAGGCGATGCCATTGACGTGCTTGAGCCATCCAAATGGGTGAACTTGGGCAAAGACACTGCTCAGGCAGTGTTGAAGCGCTACAGCTGAGTTACTTCAGCGCAATGGTTGCCAGTTGGCTGGCTTCATCGATGTTTGCTTTGGCCAGCAGTATTGGCAACAACCGTGCAGTAACGATTGCATCGGCAAGTGCATCGTGGTTCGGAACATCGGTTATGCCGTAGCGAATGGCAAGTTGGTGCAAGTTATGCGGGTGCGCTTTGTTTGGGTCGAGTGATCGCGAAAGCGTGAGTGTGCAGATGGGATGCTCGACAACAAGTGGATGTCCACAGCGTTGAGCTTCTGCTCGAAGAAACCCCAGATCGAATTTGGCGTTGTGCGCAACAAAGGTTGCAGTTTTTAGCTCGGCAGACAAACGGTCAAGAGCTTCATGAATGGAAATGCCCTTGCGAAGATTTCGGCGAGTAATGCCGTGAATGTGGTAGGCGCCTAGCCTGCCCGGTTTCCAGTAGCGACGCTTGATGTAGGTAGAAAATTGGCTCTCAATAGTGCCGTCACCGCGTACCACAACAATGCCTAGTTGCAGCATCGAACACGTAGCAGGGGACAGTCCGGTCGTTTCGGTATCGACAACTGCGAACCTTGTGTTCGCTAATGATTCGCTCATGTTCGGCACAGTAAGCGAGGGGTGTTCTATTTCGAGGCGAGCGCCTTGGTGAAGGACTCGCGGTCAAAATAGTCGCGCCACAATGCAATTTTTCCGTTGCTCACCACGAAGAGTCCAGCAATGTCGAGCTCGATCCAGCGGCCGTCCATTTCGAAGCGGTCGGTGCGTTCGTTCATGACCACACCGTGTTCCATGTCGCCATTCGACACTTGATGGTGAATGAGCCATTCGACTTTTGTTGCTGCCGCAAGGAAGTCGGAAAGAATTTGAATCATTGCTTCGCGCCCAAACACCTTGGTGATGGGCACATTGTCGTATTCACAGTCTTCAGACACCATTTCCATAGCGGCCGTGAAGTGACTCTGTTCAATGTTTTCAATAAAACGAGTGACGTATTCGCCTGGATCTGTGATGTTGTCTGTTGCAATTGCCATGCAGACAGTTTGGCAGGCTCATGCAGATGCATGAGCGATAGGGAGTTATGCCGACTTCAGCGCTCGGCTACGAACTCCAATTGGTGCAGCCATGGTGTAACCGGCAAGATGACGCTCTTCTTCGTTCTCGCCGCCCCATAGTCCGTACTCGTGATTGTTGCGAGCAAATTCTTTGCACGGTGTTTTTACTGTGCATTCTGCACACAACGATTTCGCTTTTGCTTCGCGACGCTCGCGCGCTTGTGGACGCTCTGCTTTTGGTGCGAAGAACAATTTGGTTTTGCCCTTGCAGTTGGCAAATTGTGTCCAGTCGATGAGCGAGCCGATTGGCATGGCCGGATCGACTAAGTCGTCGAGGTATGACTCTGTTGCTGGAGATTCCTTTAGTGACATGACGGGTGCCTTTCACGATGGGGTTCTATTTAGTACTAAATACTAATCACAGACTAAGCCACGGGTTGCACTCATTCGATTAGTCGTTGGTCACACGCCAAATGGACGTTTGAGGCCGCTACAGCAGTTCGGCGGCCAGGCTGGCCACGGCACTGCGCTCGCAGGCGGCCAGCGTGATGTGGCCAAAGCAGCGCTGGCCAGAAAAAGCGTGAATCAGCACGGCCAGGGCGTTATTCGATTCGCCCATGTAGGGGGCATCGATCTGACTGGTGTCACCGGTGAACACCACCTTGGTTCCTTCGCCAATGCGGGTGAGGATGGTCTTCAGCGTGGTGGGTTCCAGGTTCTGCGCTTCGTCCACCACCACGAATTGCTGTTGCAACGAGCGACCGCGCAAGAACGTGACGGACTCGAGTGTGAGTTGTCCGCGATCGGTGAGTTCATCAATCAACCCGCGTGCGTCACGGCTCGAGCGCTCGTCGGAGAGGGCAACAATCGCATCGTGAATCGCTGACATCCAAGGATCAAGTTTTTCGTCCAAATCACCTGGCAAGAAGCCAACATCTGCGCGACCAACGGGAACGAGCGGACGATACACGGCAAGACGTTCGTATCGTCGCTGCTCAACAACTTGTTCAAGTCCTGATGCGATGGCCAACAATGTCTTTCCGGTTCCTGCGCGACCGTCGAGCGCGATCACGTTGATTTCTGGGTCCATCAGCAAGTCAAGGGCAAAACGCTGTTCTTTGCTGCGTGAACGTAAGCCCCACGCTTCAGGAGCAGTTTGCGCCAACAACTTCAACTCGTTGTCATTGCAACGGGCGAGCGCAGATTGCGAACCACTTCGCAATACGGCGAAATTGTTGTCCACTAAATGTGTGGCGCCTGCAACTTCGCTCACTTCAATTCCGCCACTGCGATACAGCGAATCGATTTGTGCATTCGAAGTGTCAAATGTTGTCCAGCCCATAGGGCGTGAATCTGCACTTGCGCCGACAGGTTGATGTTCTTCTGCAATCAGTCCCATGTGCGCTGCTTTAATGCGCAATGCGGCATCGTTTGAAATCATGCGCGTTGGCGAAATTCGAGCTTGCCCGAGTGCTGCGCCAATGATCCTGTTGTCCGGTACATCTGGGTCAAGGCCGTGTTCAACGAGCAAATTGCGCTGTACGCCATTGACTTCTATTTGCACCGTTCCGCTGTCTGGGCCGTCATGAACGCGGGTTGGAGAGGCGAGTGAACCACCGGCTTTCTTACGCAGTTCTTCAATGCTACGAAGTGCAGTTCGTGCTGAACGACCAACGTCGTCCATGCGAGTTTTTAAACCGTCAAGTTCTTCAATCACTGTTAACGGAATAACGACATCGCATTCTGCGAAGTTATAAATGCAAGTTGGATCTGCAACAAGCACTGAAGTGTCAAGCACAACACGCGTTGCAATTTCTGTTTGTGATGCAAGTGCGTGATTAACAATTCTGTCGACGCGAGTTCCGAGCGGCGTCTCGTCAGTTACTTGCGACGCAGACAAAGTGTCGGAGTGGTTGATGAAATTATTCAACGTCGCTTAGTTTGGACTTTTAAGATCCACGATTGGTGGATACTCAGATTTCTGAAACTTTTTGTCAAAAAGCGCTCTGAAGGGCGATTTCGGGGATTTTTTCCGAAAAATTTTAAAAATATTTTTTGGCTGTTTTTCGGGCATTTTTGGGGGTCTGAAACGGGCTCTCCAACACCCGTAAGGGCTTCAGGAAATCGAACCAAAATCGGACACTTTTGACCTCGGGAAACCCTTACTGGGGCTAGCGAATTTCCAATTCCGCGTATTTACGGGCTTTGGCAAACCCTTATGTTTATTGAGTTTTATGAAATACGAGGGTCCGTGACAGAGGTATGACGTTCGGTGTATCGAGCGAAAAAGTTGCGCACGTTTCTCATCGAGTTGCGAACGTTTTTTTCATCAATTGAGCAAAAAATTTTTACTGCGACGCGAAGTCGCAACGTGTGCAAAAACGGTTCAGAAATGCTTGACAACGAATTCAATACTTGCAATTTGCGCACAGACCTACTCAACTAGACAACGAATCAGTTATCCGATTCCGAGAAAGCTAGGTAAGAAAATGACAAAAGCAGAGCTCATTGATGCAGTTGCTCAAAAAGCCGGAGTGTCGAAGGCAGATGCCGAACGCACTATCGGATCTTTTTTTGAACTGGTCGTAGCCTCGGCTAAGAATGGCGAGAAGGTTGCATGGCCGGGCTTCGGTTCGTTCAGCACATCAAGCCGTAAAGCTCGTACAGGACGCAACCCACAAACGGGTGCACCAGTCCAGGTACCAGCATCAACAGCAATGAAGTTCACTTCAAGCTCAACGCTGAAGAGTGAATTGAATCCAAACCGTAAATAGCAATACCTAAACAAGGAGAAAATCATGGCAGCAAAGAAGCGCAAGAAGGCCGCTAAGAAGGCCCCTGCAAAGAAGCGTAAGGCAGCTAAGAAGACAGCAAAGAAGGCAACGAAGAAGGCAGCGAAGAAAGCTCCTGCCAAGAAGCGTCGCAAGAAGGCTGCAAAGAAGGCTGCTAAATAATTTAGCCCTTCAGCCGATACGTAATCGGTTCGGAAAACTGGAAATCGAGGGGCTTCGGCCCCTCGATTTTTTTTTGTACCCGATTAAGAAAAGTCTCCCTCTAGCCAACGTGCTGGAAGTTGGGCGAGGTCTTCCGGCGTGTCAATGTCTAGGCCGAGTTGCTCGTGGCGCACAACACGAACTGGCAAGCCAATTCGTTCCGCTTCACTCTGATGAGCGACAAAGCTTCCTGGCCCGTAGTGAAATGTGAAGCCACATCCCGCTGGAATGACCAGCACATTGGTTCCATCGGCGTGCCTGTCGGGAACAATGGTCATAGTCGTAGTGACAAGCTCCAAATCAACAATCGACAGCAATGCTTCGGGAAACGGCAAATCGCTGTGTGCAATGAGCACCCAGTCGTGCTTGTACTGCGCAGTGTCGACGCCATTGGCTACTGCACCATTCAGCCCAGCCTTGTGCTGTCGAACCACCATTGCGCCACGCTCGCGCGCCCATTGTGCAACTTCATCGTTATCGCACACCACAAAGGTGTCAACGCCTTCTGTTGCTTCAAGGACTCCACCCGCTGTGAAAGCCGCAAGTGATGCGCGATTCTCAGCAGAAAGCACCGGCTCCAACCGTCCTTTGGCATCACTGAACCCCTTGATGGGAAGTACAACTGCGCCGCGTTGCAGCGAAGAACGGTTTGTTGCCACGGGCGTAGCCTACGGCGGCAATTCACTGCCGTAATGTTTAAAGCGTGACACAACGAGTGTGTGTAGTGGGCGCTGGCTCGTGGGGAACCACCATTGCAGCACTTGCATCACACAACACACACACCATGTTGTGGTCGCGGCGTGTTGAGCTTGCAGACGAAATCAATTCGCTGCATACCAACTCTGCGTATTTAGGATCAGTGGCACTGCCCGAAACATTGCAAGCAAGCAGTGAATTGCATACCGCTCTTGCACAAGCCGATGTTGTGGCCATGGCGGTGCCATCGCAAGGTTTTCGCGATGTGGCAAATGAGGTCAGTAAGTACATTCGCTCAGGTGTGCCGATTATCAGCCTGTCAAAAGGGCTTGAACAGCAAACGTTCAAGCGAATGAGCGAAGTCATTGAGCAGATCATGCCGAACAACCCTGTTGCGGTACTCAGTGGCCCAAACTTGGCAAAGGAAATTCTTGCTGGGCAACCCGCAGCAAGTGTGATTGCGTGCACCGACGAATCGATTGCGCGCGAACTACTGGAAATCTTTAGTCGGCCAACATTTCGTTTGTACACAAACCCCGATGTTGTGGGCTGCGAAATCGGTGGAGTGGTGAAGAACGTGGTGGCAATTGCGTCGGGCATTTCGCAGGGCTTCGGTTTTGGTGAAAATTCGAAGGCAACATTGGTGACGCGCGGTCTTGCCGAAATGTCGCGCCTCGGAGTTGCATTAGGTGCACAATCGGCAACGTTTTCCGGCCTCGCTGGCATGGGTGACGTGATGGCCACGTGTGCTTCAATGCACAGTCGCAATACTCAAGTTGGTGTTCGGTTAGGAAAAGGCGAGAAACTTGACGACATCGTTTCCTCCATGAACATGGTCGCTGAAGGCGTGAAAAGTTCGTCCTCGGTGGTGGAACTTGCTCATCGCTTATCAATCGAAATGCCAATTTGTGAACAGGTTGCAGCAGTTTGTGCAGGAAAGGTCAGCGCAGCCGATGCGCTTCGCGCGTTAATGAGCAGGCAAAGCAAGAGCGAATTCGACTAGTTCGCTGCGTGGCTGTTTCGGCAATACTTGAAGCGTGAGTAACACCCCTGGTTTGATTTCTTCCATTTCACTGAGTGCCACAGTTCGCCCTGCTGCGCACATCATGGGAATTCGCGCAGGTGGCTGGCACGCAATAGTGAATGAGCGCGGAGCAATCCGCATGGACGAGCAAGACGAAGCTCTCGATTGGTATGTGGCCGCAGATGATCGCTGGCACAACCCAGCAAAAGAGCCAAGTGTTCGCCAAACTCGCCGCGCAGGCGTTCCTGTTGTTGAAACGCGATTGCGCATTCCAAGTGGTGATGCGGTGCAACGCGTGTATGCAGTTGCCGACCATGGTGGCCTATTGGTAATTGAAATCAGTAACGAATCCACGCTTCCGATTGCGGTTGCGTTCACCCGTAGCGACATCTTGTCCTCGCGTCAGCCAAGCCCGCTAGGCCCACAAGGCATCGAGCTTCCAAACGGCAGCGTTGTATTTCCAGTTGCGCACGGTTCAACTCTGCGCGTTGCACTTGCATCGCCACGTGCAACTGGTGGCACGGTAAACCTTGAGCAATTGCCATCTGCAGAACAATTACAGCGCGGCTGGTTGAACAGTGTTGAGCGTGCTGGGTATGCAATTGTTGCCGACAAGTCGCTCTCGCCGTTGATCAATCGCTTGCGAAGTGATGCACTGGTGTTGAGCGGTAACCATGAAAGTGAATGGGGTAGCGATTTAGTTGGCGCAAATGCAACTGATGACGTTGCATTCTTGCTTACGCTGCATGAATTGGTTCGCATGGGCGAAAAAGTAAATCATCACGTTGAGCGAGTAGCTGAAATTGTTGAAGCGCTGTTAAAGAAGAACAAAAAATCAGCATCAATTGAGTGGGATGTAGAACGTGCGTTGTTCGCAGCGCGCTGCATTCTGTGGGCGATGGGCGAGCATCGTGCAGCTGGCGACGTGCTTGCTTCTCAGCAACGCTTGGCTCCTGCATCTGCGTTGCCAAATGCAGCACCAAAAGATATTCGTGTCATCGCCTGGCTCGACGAACAGTTGGTCAGTCCGCGTCGCGAAGGTGGCGCAGCAGTGCTGCGTTTTGGAGTACCGCGTATGTGGTTGGGCGTGAACATGGAATGTCACCGAGTGGTTGCCTCACCCGAGCACACCGTTTCGTATGGCATGCGCTGGCACGGCGAAAAACCTGCAGTGTTGTGGGAAATAAGCGGCCCATTTGGATTGCGTCTTGATGCAGGAGCAACCGATAGCGCGTGGCATTCGGTTGAAGCGAGCGGCGATGCACTGATGGCCGGGTTCGTTGCACAGTGACCACTCTTCCAACGGTTGATCTTGAGCGCGAACTACTGCTCTCGGGTAAATCGTGTGTGATCGGTTTAGATGAAGTCGGCAAAGGCGCATGGGCTGGCCCGCTCGTCATCGGCGCCGCGGTGTTAACCAACGACGTCATCGAATCTTCTCGTGCGCAGGAATTAATGGGTGGTGCTCGCGACTCGAAACAATTGTCGGAAATGAAGCGCGAAGCAATGTTTGATCACGTTGCGGCATCGTGCAAAGCGTGGGCAATTGGGGCGGCTTCGCACGAAGAGTGCGATCGATTAGGTATGAACAAGGCGCAAAAACTGGCAACAAAACGCGCGCTTGAACAACTGGGGCACGTTGTCAATTTCAACACTGCAGCAGCGGTCATTGACGGCAAGTGGGATTTTGTGTCGCCACTAGTTGGTCATGTTGTTGCGCATGTGAAAGCTGATGCATCGTGTTTGTCGGTGTCTGCGGCTTCGGTGCTGGCAAAGGTTTCGCGAGACCGGCTCATGCGCGAATATTCGTTGGATTATCCAATGTGGAGCTTCGACACCAACAAGGGTTATCCGTGCCCTAAGCACCGAGTGGCATTGCAGGGTTATGGCCCCAGTGCAATACACCGCGTGTCGTGGGCGTTTATGGAGAACTATGTGCCCTGGCTTGAAGCGGTGTCGTCGCCCGAAATGTTGCCGGGGTTCCAGGCTTCGTGAACTTCGCGCAATGCGGGCGACAATCGCTGTAAGTGTCGCTTGCTTACTGCTGGCAAGTAACAACGCACCGCCAGACCTCCCTGGTGGGGCTGTAACGCTCCGAAATACAAGCAGCGTTGCAACGAGCGTGTGAACGAACTATTGGGGCTTTGCGAGAAACTTAGGCCAATGTCGTTTGCGGTGGCTGCGCAATCCAGTTCGTACCCTTCGGGATACGTCTCGAAGCCCATGACGATGCGACGCAAGATCCACAGCGCGCTTGGCCCAAGTACGGGCAACCAATACAGCTCGACATAACGAGAAAAGAGCGATGCTCCAGCAGCATCGACCACAGGGTCAACCCAAGGCACGACCACGATGGCGGGCTGGGTAAGTAGTTCGGGTGATTTGTTCATTGGCACGATGTGTGCGCAACCACCACGCCGTGGCACCATTTGTGCGTAACGCTGTTGCACTTTTTATGGACGACCTCACACCACGTATCGAACGCGCTCGCGATGTATTGCGCGCAGCACAGCGTGTCACCGCGTTTACGGGTGCGGGTATTTCCACCGACTCGGGAATTCCCGATTTTCGCGGACCGAATGGATTGTGGACAAAAAATCCGCTCGCCGAAAAAACCTCAACACTCAGTTACTACTTGAATGACCCTGAAGTGCGAAAGATTGCGTGGCAAAACCGCGCTCGTAACTTGGCATGGACCGCAGAGCCAAATAGCGGACACAAAGCGTTAGTACAGCTGCAACAGCGTGGGGTATTGCGCGCAGTGGCCACACAAAATGTTGACGGCCTCCATCAAAAAGCTGGTAATCATCCGGAAATTGTGCATGAACTACATGGCACGATGCATGTTGCGGTGTGTTGGGAATGCAAAGACACGCACCCCATGCGCGCGGCAGTAGAGCGAGTGCTCGCTGGCGACACCGACCCGAAGTGTTTGCTGTGCGGTGGCATTTTAAAAAGCGACACCATTTTGTTTGAGGAGTCGTTGAAGCAACATGTCATTGAAGCGGCGCTACTTGCAGCAGACGAATGTGATGTGCTCTTAGTAGTGGGGTCGTCGTTGCGTGTGTATCCGGCGGCAAACATTGTTCCGCGCGCAAAAGCCAATGGCGCTCACGTCATCATCGTCAATGGTCAGCCGACCGATATGGACCGCTATGCCGACATCGTGATTAACGGCGACATTGGCACGGTGCTTCCACAAATCGTTGAGTAATCAAGGCCGCGTCAATTCCTGACTGAATTGGTAGGGTATTAGGCGGAGGTTCCCTCATGGCCGGTTTCCGCGACCTACTTGCGCAAGCAAAATCACAAATTACTGAGATCGATACGAACGAGGCTGCATCGCGCATTGCCGCAGGCGGAGTGATCGTTCTCGACGTTCGCGAACCAGACGAATACGAACAAGGTGCATTGCCAGACGCGTTGCATATTCCGCGTGGTCACTTGGAAGCACAAATTGAAGGTCGCATCGTAGAAAAGACTGCGCCGGTTTTGGTGTATTGCGCGGGTGGTGTACGCAGCGCATTCGCAACAAAAACATTGCTCGAACTTGGCTATACCAATGTGGTTTCTGTTGCCGGCGGTTTTGGAAAATGGAAAGACGAAGGTCGCCCATGGCGTACTCCTGCAGTACTTTCTGCAGAGCAACGCAATCGTTACCAACGCCACATTTTGTTACCAGAAGTCGGGGTGGAGGGTCAGTCAAAGTTGTTGTCGAGCAAAGTGTTGTTGCTTGGTGCAGGTGGACTTGGTTCGCCAGCAGCGTTGTACTTGGCAGCTGCCGGAGTTGGCACTATCGGCATTGTCGACATGGACGAAGTAGATGCATCGAACTTGCAGCGTCAAATTTTGCACAACATCGATCGCATTGGTGATCGCAAAGTGGAATCGGCAAAGAAGACATTGCAATTGCTGAACCCAGACGTGAAAGTGATTGCGTACGACACTCGTTTAGAAGCAAGCAACATCATGGACATCATTGCTGGCTACGACGTCATTGTGGATGGCGCAGACAACTTCCCAAGTCGTTACTTGTTGAACGATGCAAGTATCAAGCTCGGCATTCCCGTGGTGCACGGTTCCATCTTCCGCTTCGAAGGAATGGTCACCGTGTTCGACCCGAAGAATGGTCCGACCTATCGCGACATGGTTCCAGAGCCACCGCCAGCAGAACTTGCACCGAGTTGTGCAGAAGCAGGCGTACTTGGCGTGTTGCCAGGAATTGTTGGCTCAATTCAGGCGCTAGAAACCATCAAGGTGCTGCTTGGTCTTGGCGATTCATTGTCGGGCAGAATTCTTGCCATCGATACCACCGAGATGTCGTTCCGCACCTTCCGTTTGCGTCCAGACCCAAACAATCAGGTGACATATGCCAATCGCGATCGCATTGAAGTTCGCGACTTGGAAGGCGCATGCGCCCCTTGGCTTTCCCACTAATTAACTAGTATTTAGCCGTGGTGTCACGGTCCTTTGCCATCGTTGGCGCCGGCTTTTCAGGTGCTGTGGTGGCTCGCCAATTGGCGGAAGCTGGGCACACAGCCACCGTGTTTGACACCCGCAATCATGTTGCCGGCAACTGCTTTACGCAACGCCACGACTCTGGCGTCATGGTGCATGTGTACGGCCCACACATCTTCCATACGCAACACGAGCACGTGTGGGACTACATCACGCGCTTTGGCGTCATGAAGGCCTACCGCCACACCGTAAGTGCCATGAGCGGCGGTAAGAGGTATCAGCTGCCTATGAACCTCACGCTGATTAACGATTTCTTTGGCACCAATTTCACGCCAGAGGAAGCCGAAGCGTTTATTTCTGAAAAAGCCGACAAGTCCATTACCAACCCGGTGTCGTTTGAAGATCAGGCGTTGCGTTTTGTTGGCCGCGAAATGTACGAAGCATTTTTCAAGGGCTACACGAAAAAGCAATGGGGTGTCGAGCCAACCGAATTGCCAGCCAGCATTCTTGCGCGACTCCCATTGCGCTTCACTGCAGACAATTCGTATTTCAATCATCCGTTTCAAGGAATTCCCGAACACGGGTACACGCCAATTGTGGAAGCGATGTTGGATCACTCGTCAATTACGGTGCATTTGTCAACGGCATTCGACCCTGCGTCGTCGCATGCATATGACCACGTGGTGTGGACAGGCCCGATTGATGCATATTTTGGTTTTGAACATGGTCGCCTTGGTTATCGCACGCTTGACTTTGTTCAAGAAGTGCACGACGGCGACGTGCAAGGTTGCCCCGTATTGAATTACTGCGACGAAAGCGTGCCATACACGCGCATTACCGAACATAAGCACTTTGCGCCGTGGGAGCATCACGACAAGTCGGTGACGTACACCGAGTATTCACGTCTGTGTGGCGAAACCGATACGCCGTATTATCCAATTCGTTTAGTTGAAGAAAAAGATCAATTGGTGAAATACGTCGAGCAAGCACGCGCACAACAGGGCGTTACCTTCCTTGGTCGCCTTGGCACGTATCGTTATCTCGACATGGACGTCACTATTCACGAAGCACTCAATGCTGCAAGCGGCATTCTTGAAGCAGTGAATACCAACACTTCAATTCCATCGTTTTTCACCGACCCTTTAAGCGGCGCATCATGACACAGTTGCTGCAACGTTTGGTTTTGCCAACCGAAACCACATCAGAACCATTGTTGTATGCGCGCTTTGATGGCATAACAAAACTGGTTCCGGGCGGAGCAGTGCTACAAGATGGCGCCGAGGTGTCATTCGATACATCGTTTGGTGTGTTTGCAGCTGGACGGTGGAGTCGCATCACCACCGTGAACGCGCTTGCAGTTCGCGTGCGCGCATCGGGTATCGGTATTGCACAAGTGGTTGGCGTTTCGACTCGCGGAGAAACCGTGGTGGCTTCCGAGCCGTTACCCCAAGGCGAAGGATCTCCCGTATTTATTGAGTTTTCGCTGCCGAATTTGCAGTCAACTCCGTACGGCACGTACTTCGTTCGAGTGTTGGCCCAGGGTGGCGAAGTGTGCATGACGGGCGGCGAATGGGTGAGTGCCGATGCACAAGCACACGACGTGAAGTTGTCGCTGTCGATTACCACGTTCAATCGTCAGGAATATGTTCGCAAGACCGTAGGCAATGTGTTGGAACTAGAGCGCAGCATCGATGCATTACGCGGTCGTGTGCGCGTGTTCGTTGTAGACAATGCACAGAACGTTACGTTCGAAGTGCCAGCAGATGCTCCGCTGCAAGTGGTGCCAAACGGCAACCTGGGTGGAGCTGGCGGCTTTGCGCGCGGCCTTATTGAACTGCGCAAACAGGGTTGGGCTACGCACGTGTTGTTCATGGACGACGACATCACGCTGGAGCCAGAAGCGCTGGTGCGCACTATGGCTTTGTTCGCTAACGCCCGCGACCCGAAGCTGTGCGTGCACGGCGCAATGCTGAGTGAAGAGCGCCCGTGGTTGCAGTTCGAAGCAGGTTCTGAGTATTCGTTCCGATCCATCTATCCACTGCAAGCACTTGGACGCGAAGACGATCTACGTAAACGCGAGCTCGCTGTTATCGACGCACCAGAAATTCCGTTCGACTACACCGCTTGGTGGTACACCGCATTTCCTATTTCAATTACGAACGAAAATCCAATACCGGTGTTCGTGCGCGGCGACGACGTTGCGTTCGGCCTCATGCACACGGGCAAGCACAGCGTCACGCTAAACGGCGTCATTGTGTGGCATGCCGACTTCGGGTTGAAGAACAATCCATCGTCGCTGTTTTACGAGTCGCGCAACTTGGCCCTAGTTGACACCTTGGTGTTCGACAAGCATCACTGGTGGAACTTGGCGTATCGCTTTGCATCGTTTGGGTTCCGCAACTTGTTTTCCATGCGCTATTCCAGCACCGAATACATGCTCAAGGGTCTGAATGCGTATCTGGCTGGTCCGAGTGAGTGGATGAAGATCGATCACTCGGCATTGCACGATGAGTTGCGCAAGTGCGCAGAGGAAAAGCCAGCGCCGCTCACCCCAGAGCTTGCAGCAATCGAGCCGCGTAAGCCTCGTCATAAAGCACTACGCGCATTTGGTTTCTTGTTCGCCATCGTGCTGGTTGGCGGTTACATCATTCCGCGCCCACTCCGCCTACGCGGGTACGGGGTAGGGCCTATTGATGCACGCGCGGTTGGCGTTGCCACGTTGCGTAATCGCATTTTGTATCGTCACGACCGAATTGCCGATGGCTATGTTGTGGAACGCGACACGAAGCGGTTCTTTATATTGCTGGGTCAGGTCGCAAAATCCATTGTCGCTATTGCCTTTTCGTACGGCCGTCTAAAGCGCGAATATCGTGCCATGTACCCCGAAATGGTGAGTACGCAGGCGTGGGAAGCGCGATTTACTGCTGGGATGAAGCGCTAAGCAGAGCCATCCAGGTTTCGTGATTAATCACGCCTGATTGCTTCATGCCAACGGTTTTCTGGAAGCGCTTCACGAGGCGCAACGTTCCTGAACCAAACACACCATCGGCCTTAACCTTCACCTTCAACACGCGGGCGAGTGCGGTCTGCGCGGTGGCCACCGTTGCGTGCTTCATGCCAAGTTTCAGCGTGATAGTAGATGGATCAATGCTCAACACCGCAAGCACTGCGTCGTCTGCAATTCCGTCGACGGCAAGTCCGTTGTTAGTTTCCACTTGCGATACCCATGCAGCGGTGCCCTTGCCGAATACTCCGTCAACTTTCATGCGCTTCTTCTTTGGCAAATTCAAGTACGTGTTTAATTGCGTTTGGAGCAATTTCACGTTGTCGCCTCGGTCGCCAATTGCCATTGGTACACCAAGCGGAACGATAGTTGCAGTGCCACTGGCAATGACTCCGCTAGCACGCAGTGCGTCCAATTGATTGCGAATGAACAGAGCAAATTGTGCACGACCAGTATTGGTCAGGTGTACATCGTCTTTGAACCACCGGCTTTGCGATGGGTCACTACTTGCCGCATTCCAATCCAGCACCGACACGTTGGGGTAGCTGTTTGCGGCATTAGCAAGTACCGCG
>JALQUZ010000026.1 GCA_023263695.1 Ilumatobacteraceae bacterium | reverse complement strand
AACTCGTCTCGTGAAATCGCAACTGGTTCATCCCACGAAATAACTTCATGCTCAGCACGCAATCGCTCAACTGCAATCGCAGGTATTTTGCCAGTAATGACTACTTTTGCCATGGTTATTCGGCAATCCAACTACCGAGCAAGTCCATTCCCTCTTGGATGTCCTGCTTGTCGATTCCCGAGAACGCAAAACGAACGTAGTTACGCTTTTCGCCCTCTTGCGGACGACCAAAGTGACGACGTGTGCAAAACGATACTCCTGTTGCATGTAGAGCCTTTTCGGCAAACATTGCCAAGTCGTCAATCCCCTTGCGCTCCATAGCTTCGGTGACGTCTGGGAACAAATAGAACGCAGCTTCTGGCGAGTGGCAACTTACGCCAGGCATTGCGTTCAACATATTCACGGCAATGTCACGGCGCTCTTTCAACGTGTTCAACATTTTTGGAATGGACGATTGGTCGCCGCGCACACCCTCGACTCCACCGTATTGCACAAAGTGAGTGGTGCATGACTCGTCGTTGGTGTTGAGCTTTGCAATCTGGTTTGCAAGTTCAGTTGGAGCAATGGCTGCGCCCAATCGCCAGCCGGTCATCGCAAACTTCTTCGAGAAGGTATACAAAATGACAGTTCGCTCCAGCATTCCTGGAAGCGATGCAATGGACTTTGAAGATCCGGAATAGCGCATTTCAAAATATGCCTCGTCCGACAACACCCATAGGTTGTGCTTAATGGCAATCTCTGCAACTGCTTCGCGCTCTGCATCGGTTGACTCCGCGCCAATCGGGTTCTGTAGGTCGTTGTAAATAATTGCTTTGGTCCGAGAAGTAATTTGCGACTTCAAGTGATCAAGATCAATATTGAATCCGGTTGACGACGGAATGTAGCGATACGACTTAGCAACTCCGCCGAAGTACTCAATCTGACTTTCATAAATTGGATAACCAGGGTTTGGGTACAACACTTCATCACCAGGGTTCATCACGGTTTGAATGAACTTCGTAATCACTGGCTTGCCACCGGGTTGTACTACAACATTGCTTGGTGCAAAATTCAATCCACGACGACTACCAACATCTTCTGCGAGTGCTTCGCGCAACTGTGGAATTCCTGCAGCTGGGCAATAACCCGTCTTGCCATCTTTAATTGCTTTGTTCATCGCATCGACAACATTTTGTGGAGTTGCAATATTTAGGTCACCAAGGTGAAATGGAAAAATACGATTTCCCTTTGCGCCCCATTCGGCAGCAGCTAGTGAAACAGCAAATGCGGTCTCGGTTCCGAGTCGCTCTAAACGTTCTGCAAGTGCCATCGCTAATCCCCCAGTAATACACATCTGATATATGACGCTC
Organism: Ilumatobacteraceae bacterium; assembly: GCA_023263695.1. Classification (GTDB taxonomy): domain Bacteria; phylum Actinomycetota; class Acidimicrobiia; order Acidimicrobiales; family Ilumatobacteraceae; genus UBA3006. The sequence continues at coordinate 17,408 of JALQUZ010000026.1, read as the reverse complement.
TTTACATTACATAAAGTTGAGAGCCCTAAAAAACAAGGCTTTGCCCAGTGGTGTTTGTGGTTAGTCAGCCAACAGAGATTCGGGAGGAGGCGTAACTACGGGGTTTCTCATGGTGAGCCACACCCCAGTCAGCGCTACCACTAGCGCCACAAGCGCCAACCGACTCAACCGCTCACCAAACAACACGGCACTTTCAATAGCACTGAGCGCCGGAGTGAGAAAGAACAAGCTGCTCACTCGTGCCGCCGAATGTCGCGAGATGAGCAACATCATCAACATCACTGCCGAAAGTGACAGCACTAATACTGACCACAGCAATGCAAGTAACAGTTCACCATTCAAGTGAAACTCCCACTTCTCGAACAAGCTTGACGCAACGAGCAATACGGCTCCTGCCGACACGTATTGCGCTGCAGTTCCGGTAACGAGTGGCATGTCCTTTCCACGAGCACGTTGCACCAACGTTCCTGTCGACATACCAACTACCGAAATAATCATGGCAAGCAGCGCAGGCTTCGTAACGTCGCCAAGTCCATCACGCACTTTGTCCACAACAACGACAAGAACTCCAGAAATTCCAAGCAGCACACCTGCCCATTGGCTGCGTCGCATTCTCTCTTTCAGAATCAGTCGACCAGCAACAGAGGTAACCACCGGATGAAGTCCCGCAATTAATGCGCTCAGGCCCGACGGAAGTCCTTTCTTAATCGCATAAAACACGCCGCCTAAATAAATGGCATGCATGCATGTTCCAACTATCGCTGAAGTTGACCACGATCCCTGTGCAAGCTTTGGAGCCTTAACGACTTTGGCAATCACATACAACAACACAGCTGCACACAACATGCGTACCGTCAGAAATGAAAGCGGCCCAGCATTTCGGGTGCTGTAACGAGCAACAACAAAACCCGTGCTCCAAAGCGCAACAAAGATCCACGGCGTTAAACGCTCAAACAGTGGGGTGCGATTGGTCATGCTGGCTGAATGAGGTCCCAGGTATTGCCGTACACATCTTCAAACACGGCAACGGTTCCGTACACCTCGTGGCGTGGTTGTTCATGGAATTTCACACCACGTGCAGTCCACTCTGCAAAATCACGATCAAAGTTGTCAGTCTGCAGAAAGAAACCAACTCGACCACCTGTTTGATTTCCTACGCTTGCAAGCTGTTGTTCGCCTTCAGCTCGTGCGATAAGCAATGATGCGCCTTCTCCAGTAGATACCACTACCCAACGCTTACCATCGCCCATGTCGGTGTCTTCAACAAGCGTGAAACCCAGCTTGCCAACAAAGAAACCAATTGCTTCGTCGTATTCTCGCGCTACATAGGTAACAAGGCCTAAGCGATTCATGTGGCCCTACGAATGAATGGTGTTTTCCACCACGAACATACGTCGACGACCGGAAACGTTCGACAACGAATCGGCAACGACAGACTTGCCAATTTCGCTTGCATAGGCGGCTTCGAAATCGGCCTGGGTATCGAACCACAGTTCGGAGACACCGTCTGGGTCGCCTTCTGCTGGGTTTTCCACCAAGTTGAACACGCCTTTGCGCAAGTTCGGCAACTGCTTTGCTAAAGGTGCGTGTTGCTTCAACCACCAATCAGCAAATTGTTCGTGTGTTGCGCCTTCTGCACGAGTGAGCAGGATGATCGCTTTGAAACTCATGATGGCTTCTTCGTGCGAGCGAATGGACGACCGCCAACTGCCAATGCAACGCTGACCACAATTTCGTGCGCCATCGGTGCATCTGCAATGCAAATTTCAATCGAGTCCATTTCATTAAATGACCAGATGTCGTCTTTGTTTGTAATTGGAATGGTCAGCGAAGCTCCAGGACCAGCAACCTTCTTCGTTGAAGGAATGATGTCATCACCCTTAATAACTACCTTGCGCACTGGCGCACCAAACCGCGGGTGGATCAGTGCCGCAGCATGTTCAATTTCGCCAGCGGTTCCAACAATTGCACCTTTGCCGTATGCAGTCACTTCGCTAGCTTCAACACCAAGTGCTGCAAGTGCACGCTCTGCAAGCAGTCCAGAAATCTCGGCGCCCATTGCTTCAAGAATGATGAGGTCGTTATGACGCTTTCCTACAAGCGGATTATCAATAACCGCACTTGCTACTGCTTTACGAACAATGCGACCCGTAGGTTCGCCAAGTTCGGCCTGAATATCTTCACACGTTGTCACAATTTTACGAATGTCCATGCACCGAAACTATCAGCACGGCTTCTTCAATCTGGAGTACTGAGGCTCTTCCCAATTTTGCTGAACGCTGAACCAAACGCCTTTATTTCATTCTCGCTCAAATGATCTATCAGCCTATTACGCACGCTTTTCACGTGTGCTGGTGCAATCTTTTTCAGAAATGCATAACCCTTATCCGTTAAATGGGCGTATGCGGTTCGACGATCTGATCCATCGGAAACACGCTCAACAAACTTTGCTCTTACGACACCTTCCATGCGGCGAGTAAGTCCACTTCTTGATAGTCGTAACATTTCTGCCAAATCACACAATTGCACGCGATGCTCGGGGGCTTCAGACAGCATCGCCAACAATTGATAGTCACCTCCATCGATTCCGAATTGGGCAAGATCGGATTCGATTACGCGATGCAGCTCTGCAGCCGTAGTGACGAATCCACGCCAAGCCTTCATTTCGGCTTCGTTTAGCCACTTTGCGTTTGCCACATTGTCACCCTACCGTAATAGTTGCGCTCGCAACTACTTTTGCCCTATAGTTGCTATCGCAACGATCTCCAACCTGGAGGCGTTTCATCTACAAGGAGAAAATCAATGAATGCAGTAATGCTCGTAGGCAGAATTCTGTTTGCCTTTATGTTCGTAATGAGCGGACTTAATCATCTCACCAAGGCAGAGGCAATGGCGGGATACGCCGCTTACAAGAAAGTTCCAGCTCCAAAGTTGGCAAACCTTCTTTCAGGTGTCCTCATGATTCTCGGTGGACTTTCCATCATTCTTGGTGTCTATGCAGACCTCGGTGCTGTCGTATTAGCAGTGTTGCTCGTTGCAATGGCGCTCAAGATGCACGACTTCTGGAACGCACAGGGCGAAGCAAAGCAACCAGAAATGATCGGCTTTTTGAAGAACATCTCCATGGCCGGTGGCGCATTGTTCATGTTTGCTTATGCAGCAACTGCAGATTCAAACATTGGACCAGCACTTGGCAAAAGCCTTTGGTCATTGGCTCGCTAAATAATTCTGCGGTTTAGCCGCACAGCAATTCGAAAAGGGCGGCCCTCCCGGGTCGCCCTTTTTGCTACTTCAGGTTCAACCACTCTTCTTCGCCGCGACCAAGTTCTTTCAATCGCTTCTTCACCGACAGTGGAACCTCGACGAAGTTTCCTTCCTTCACCTTTGCAGCCAATGCACCGTTTTCATCCCACATGTGGCAGGTGTTAATCGTGCCTGCAAACTGCCTACGTCGCTGCTCTTCAAAATTGCCTTCTTCAACAGCGTTTGTTTCTGCCGAACTAGAAGCAGCAACACGCATCGACCAACCAGCCTGAATTGCAACCGGCGCCATAGCCGACAGCAGCGCAGTGATATGCGTGCATCCACGTGCGCCAGCAAAAAGTTCCTTCACCTTCGCATTGAACCCGCGTGCAATTGACATGCCTTCAAGTTTTTTGTAGTGATCGGTGATGTGCGTGCACTCTAGGTGTGGATGCTCGTGAAACGTTGCTGATGCTTTTTCAATTAAGAATGTCGGGTACACAATTTCAAGATCCACAATCATGTGATGCAACCACAGCGGTTGCTCGTCACCTTTCAAATACAGGCCAGCTGGCTTTTCATCTACCACCACTCCGCGAAGCATCAGGCGGTCGGCGGCCATTCGAAATGCGCGTACCTCGTAGCGACGAGTGTGAATGAGCGGAAATTCTGGGTTTTCGGGGAACATGATCTGCGCTGACATGGGCGCAACGATAACCAACTAACCTGCGCATATGACTAACGAAGAGCTCGTAAAAACCGTTTGCCCAATCCTCAACGACAATGGCTGGAAGTACTACTTCACCCCAAACGCCATTGAAGTTGGTAAGTCAATGGGGTTGAAAGGAATGGAGTTTTACGTTGCTGGTAGAGGCGGTTCGCTTGGCAACTGTGAAGGCAGCGTAGTTGCAGCCGCATTTGGCTACTTCAACCCAGTCATCATTAATGCAGCCTGGAGCCTTGCAACCGCAAAGCAACCTGCACGCGTAATTGGTGATGCGCACTACGAAGTTGCAGCACACTTGGGCCGGGAAAAACTTGCGAACTTGCCAGGTCTGAACGAGTTCACCGCTGCCATGGAAAAGGTATTCAACGCTGCCGACCCTGATGGCTTTGCGTTATTTGCTGCCTTTAAGTCCATGCCATTAGCCGAAGACATTCCTGGTCGCGCCATGCAACTCGCAGCCTCACTTCGCGAGTTCCGTGGTTCAGCTCACCTCATTGCCATTCGCGCTGTTGGCCTTACATCAAAGCAAGCTCACTACGTGAAGCGACCAAATGATGTGAAGGGTTTCGGTTGGGGCGAAGACGACGCTCCAGTGATTGACGATCAAGTTCGCGCGCTCATGGTGCAAGCAGAAAACCTCACCGATGCTCTGTGCATTCCTGCCTATTCGGTTTTGAATGATGCAGAACGCAAGGCATTGATTGACGGAGCCAAAGCTTTCGAAGCAGCCTTGAAGTAATTCATGCCGCATCCGCTTACGCCCGTAACGCTTCGCGGAAACCGAGTTCGGCTCGAGCCACTCTCACTACGTCATGTTGAAGGTTTGCTGTCTGCTGCATCGGGGTCACGGGAGTCGTTTCGCTATACGTGGGTTCCTGAACCAACCGAATCTGAAGTAGTCCGCTACATCGAAAGTGCGCTCAATGCCCACTCTTCCGGCACTGCGCTTCCCTTTGCAACCATCCGAACCGATACAGAAACCGTTGTGGGTTCAACTCGGTTCATGTCTGCTGAATATTGGGCATCACCTGACGGCAAGCCTTCCGACTCGGTGCGACCGAACGCCATCGAGATTGGATCCACATGGTTGAGCGCTTCTGCCCAACGAACTTTCATTAATACCGAAGCAAAGTTGCTCATGATGTCGTACGCGTTTGAGCAACTGGATGTGGATCGGCTGTTCTTTAAAACTGATGCACGAAATGCCGCTTCACGAGCAAACATTGAACGCGTTGGTGCAAAGTTTGAAGGAATCCTTCGCCACAACATGTATTCATCGGATGGAGCTAATGATGGCTACCGAGATTCGGCTTACTATTCGTTGCTCCACGATGAATGGCCAGCAGCAAAGAAGTCACTGATTGCACGACTTCGCGATTGAAGCGCTCGGCTAGATTTGCCCTGTGGCTTCGTCTGAAAAATTGCACGTAGGCGAGGCAATTATTGATTTGCTCGTTCGTGAATACGGCGTGGACACCGTGTTTGGAATACCCGGAGTCCACAACATCGAATTTTTCCGTGGACTCCACCGTTCAGGGGTCCGTGTAGTTGCGCCGCGGCACGAACAAGGTGCCGGCTTTATGGCTGATGGTTGGTCAATTACAACAGGAAAACCAGGAGTATGTGCGCTGATCTCCGGTCCAGGACTCACCAATACGATTACGCCAATTGCACAGGCGTATCACGACTCACGCCCAATGCTCGTTCTTGCCAGTACCACACCCACTGACGCACTGGGCAAAAAATTTGGTCCATTGCATGATTTGGACGATCAATCAGCAGTGGTTCGCACCGTCACAGCATTCAGCGAAACCGTTACCGACCCAACGAAACTTCCAGCGCTTATTGAGCGCGCGTGGAATGTTTTCACGTCCAGCCGACCACGGCCTGTGCACATTGCCATTCCCACCGACGTGCTTGAACAATTCGTAGAACCGTTTACTCGTGTGACAATTCAGTCGTCGCCACCACGACCAAATGAAGCAGATATTCAGCGTGCTGCACAACTCCTTGCAAAAGCGAAACGTCCCATGATTATCGCTGGTGGCGGCACAAGTATTGCTGGCAATGCCCTTACGCAAATCGCTACTGCAATTGACTCACCAATCGTGCTCACCGGAAATGCAAAGGGCGTAGTTCCATCAACTCACCCGCTGTGCGTAGGTTCGGCGCTTGTCATCCCACGCGTGCAAGAAGAAATTGAACAGTCAGACGTGGTGTTGATAGCTGGCTCAGAGCTTTCCGATGCCGACCTCTATAACGGCGGCCGTGCACTGCAGTTCGTTGGAAAAGTGATCCGCATCGACATCGATGCAGATCAGATGCAGCGTCGCGTGATTCCCGACATCTCCTTGCACGGTGATTCTCAATTCACGCTCACAGCGCTTGTTCGAGCAATACACCACCTCGATGTATCACTATCGAACAACGGAATTTCACGCGCGGCTGAATTGCAAAAGTTTGCGCGTGCAGGAGTTCGTCAAGACCTACTGCCATGGATTGACGCAATGGAGCAAGTCATGCCAGAGGGAACAACGGTTGCCTTGGACTCCACGCAACTTGCCTACGCGGCACACACCGTGATGGCATGCAATACACCGCGCTCGTGGCTTGCACCATTTGGGTTTGGCACTCTCGGTTGCGCACTGCCCATGGCAATAGGTGCAGCAATTGCAGATGCAACAAAACCCGTGCTCGCAATGGTTGGTGACGGCGGCTGGTTATTCACTGTTGCCGAAATGGCTGCTGCCCTTGACGAAGGAGTCGACATAGTTGTTGTTTTGTGGGACAACCGAGGATACGGCCAAATTCGCGAGTCATTCGACGATGTCAACGCACCGCGCATGGGCGTTGATGTTTCATCACATGATCCATCGGCAATTGCTAGAGGATTCGGCTGGAACGCAACTGACGTAGACACAATTGATGCGTTTTCGTCTGAGTTAAAAAATGCTTTCACTGAACGCGGTGCGCATTTCATTCGCATCATCGTTTCGTAAGTTATGGCAATCCGGCGGTCGATAGGCAGAAGTTTTCGCTCGGTGTGGATGGCAGTCATGGTGTCAAGTGCCGGCGATGGCATGTTTCTCACAGCGTTTCCGTTGCTTGCCGCAATTCTCACCCGCGACCCAGTGCTGATTGCAGGGGTAACAATCGCCTCGCGTTTGCCTTGGCTTTTGTTCTCACTGTTTACGGGTGCTCTTGCCGATCGCATGGACCGTCGCAAGTTGATGATTGGCGCAGACCTCATTCGTCTCGTCATTGTTGGGTTACTTGGAGCCGCAATTCTCACCGACACCGTAAATATCTGGATGTTGTATGCCTCGGCGTTCATGTTGGGAAGTTGCGAAACACTGCATGTAAATGCTGCGCAAGGTCTTATTCCCGCAATCGTGAAACCAGAAGATCTTCTTGAAGCAAACGCACGTTTTTCGAGCGGACAAATTGTTGCTGCGCAATTTATAGGCCCACCACTAGGCGTTGTCATGTTCAACGCATCAATGTCGCTTCCATTTATTGCCGATGCAGCAACGTTTGCGGGCTCAGCTGCACTGATTGCCACAGTTCCAAATGAACACGCCGTAGAACCTCCGACGACAAAAATATTTGCCGATATCAAAGAAGGTCTTAGATACACGCGCGACACGCTGTCACTTCGACGGCTCACTGAAATTCTTGCTGTCATCAACTTCTTTTATTTCGCAGCTAACTCGCTATTGGTTCTGTACAACGACGATCTGCTGGGAGGCAATAAAGCCACGTTCACCGCGCTATCGGTTGGCGCTGCTTCGGGCACCGTTGCCAGTCGATTTTTCCTTGAAAGGATCACTCACCGCTTAGGAAAAACTCGAACGCTTCAGGTTTCATTATGGGCTTGGGCAATTGCAACAATTGGCCTCGCCGTGGCAACCAATCCATTTACCGCGATCACCAGTCATGTGATTCTTGGCATTGGGTCTGGTTGGTGGATTGCATTGAACACCACCCTTCGCCAACAAATCACACCTACTCGAATGCTTGGGCGAATGAATGCGGTTTCACGGACAATTACCTGGGGAATTGTTCCATTTGGCGCTCTATTTGGTGGAATCGCCGCTCGAATATTTGGGTTACGTGGACCATTCATTATCTCTGCACTAGTCATGACTAGTTACGCATTGTTTTCCAAACATTTACTGAAGCCCGTAAAAATTGCCATAGACCAGCACGACATTCGTGATTGACTGAAGCGGTGCGATTAATCCCCAAATTGAATCCAACACGCAAGAACATTCTTCTTGCGACTTGGGGTCTCTTTGCTGGACTTTCATTGCTACTCGTTACCGCAGGCGTATTCAGCACGCTCGTGGGTATTCGCGCGGAACTCAAACACCTCCCCACTCTTGTGAGCGGCGGCATCACTACTGCGTATTACGCCGGGTTTTTGCTTGGCTCGTGGTACACGCTTCGCGCACTTGCGCAAGTGGGTCACATTCGTGTGTACGCGGCACTTGCTTCACTACTCAGCGCATCTGTGCTCGTCAGCGGCGTTTTTGATTCACCAATTGTGTGGATCATCATGCGCAGCAGCACAGGGTTTTGTTATGCCGGTTTATACGTCGTAGCAGAGTCGTGGCTGAATGGTCTGGCTGCAAACACCTTCCGAGGTCGTCTGCTTGCTGTGTACAACGTGGTTACTGTCGGCGCATATGGCGCAGGTCAACTCTTGGTATTTAATTTTGATGCTCGAAATCTCACTGGGTTCGCTTTTGCCGCAATGATCGCCTCTCTTGCAGTAATTCCAGTGGCAATGTCGGAACAAGCCGCTACACCAAATGTTGATAACCACGAACACATCACGCTGCGGGAACTCGCTCGCGTTGTTCCAACCGGAGTTGGCACCATTTTGCTCGTAGGCCTCGCACACGGAGGCATGCTCGGCATGGCCGTAATCTATGCAACCCGCGAAGGACTCAGTGTTGGCCGAATTGGCGTACTTGTAGCTGCTGTTCAGCTGGGTGGCATGGCACTTACTTGGCCGATTTCTTCAGCATCCGACGACATTGATCGCCGAATTATCGGTTTGCTTATTGCACTCGGAGCAATTGTCATGAGCGTTGCCATGTTGTATCAACCTGCAAGTAGCAACTGGACCATTGTGTTGCTCTTCATCATTGGTGGCTTCAGCTTTCCGCTTTACGCAGTTGCAGGTGCCTACACAAACGACTGGGTGTCTCCCGAACAAATGGGTGCCGCCGCTTCGCAGCTCGTCACGTTGTACGGCCTTGGCGCAATGATCGGCCCACTTGCAGCAGCACCATTCCTCGACATTTTGGGATCAAATGGCTACGCCTGGTCGATCATTACGTTCCATGCAACAGTGCTGCTCTTCCTTGTGTACCGCATTCGAGCATGGCACGCACCCGTCACCACAAAACACTGGGACGATGTGTCATTCCATGGTCGGGCTTTCTTCGTTCCTGCAACCATCGTTTCCCTTGGCGTGTCTAAGCGATCTAAACCAAAAAACTTGCAGTAGCCATCACGCTCTTCGAGGTTTACCAATTCGCACCGACACACCGGGCGAAAACATCACATGTGCTTCACCTGTTGGGGACGACAGCCCTGCAGCGGTTACCAAATTGTCTTTGAGCAGGTCGATGCTGGCCGAATACAGCTCCCACTGTTCATGATCAACCGGCGCATACCGAAGCCAACCTTTAAAGCCCTTTGAATACAAACCCCAACGAGCAGAAAGAAAGTGCGCCAACTCGCCAGGCTCTTCGATTCTTTCCCCAATTGACAATTCAATTTGCGTCGAAGACTTAGACGGCCAGCGTCGATTTACGGAAGTCATGAGTTTTGCTTCAGTCTTTTTATGTGAAGCCTTACCCCAGCAATACGGAATGAAGTATGTTGCACGTGCAAAAAATGCTGGAATCAATCGGTTGACGTCAAGGGAAAAAAACCACACGCCAGGAATTCCGTTTCTCTTCACATACGTTCGCACATTCACCTCGGGAAAAGACCCAAAATACGGAACAAGCGGAATAAGAGGAAACGAAATGTTGCGCATGGAAAAAGGTATTAAACCAACCCAAGCACTTCCGTCAAAGGTGTCAACTTCGATTCCCTCTGGAAGAAGTGACTGCACCTCCTGCGGGTCATATCGCCAATGAATATAAGCCAGGTCGCGCCATTGCTGCTTCATTACTGGACGCCTTACTGGCGCGGGGCAAATTACCTGTGACACAAGGTGAACCTTACGCACACCGATAGCCACGTGCACTGCTGTACGGTGAACTCATGGCCAGATACGTAACAACAATCCCAAGTTCGCTCTCTCAACAGGAAGCTTTTGCCTACATGGCAGACCTTCATAACTTTGCAAAGTGGGACAAAGGTGTTGTAAAGGTCGTCCAAGTTGAAGGCAACGGTGCGGGCCTTGGAACCATTTTTGACGTGACGGTAAAAGGTTTCGGAAAGTCCACCTCCACCCTGCGTTACACCACCACCGAATACGACGAATACTCAAACATTTTGGTACGCGGTGTAAACACCCTCTTTACATCAATTGATCGAATAACAGTCAACAAGACTGACACAGGATGCGAAGTCATTTACGATGCAAAGCTGACTGCAAACTGGATCATTGCTCCAATGAACTTGTTGCTAGGAAAAGTGTTTAACAAAATTGGCGATACTGCTACACGCGGACTTCGTAAAGCTCTCGCCTAAAAGTCATAGAATAGTTTTATGACAATTCATGGCGTTACTACGTATTTATGGTTTGACAACGAAGCTCTTGAAGCGGCAGAGTTCTACACGTCGCTATTTCCGAATAGCAAAGTCAAAAACATTTCGTACTACCAAGCTGGTGCGCCAAAGCCAGAAGGTTCAGTCCTCGTTGTTGAATTCGAAATTTTCGGTCGCGAATTTGCCGCCCTTAACGGTGGACCCCAGTTCCCCCATTCTGAAGCAGTTTCGTTCCAAGTTGCTTGCGAAACCCAAGAGGAAATTGACCGCATTTGGAATGCACTCATTGCAAACGGTGGCGCTGAAAGCCAATGCGGTTGGTGCAAAGATCGTTTTGGAGTGAGTTGGCAAATAATCGCTACTCAACTTGGTGAATTTCTCGGTGGTAGTGACCCTACAAAATCGAAAAAAGCGTGGGAAGCAATGATGCAGATGACGAAAATCGTCATCGCAGATCTCAGCTAACAAACGCCACTTCTGCGGCGAGACTCGTTCCACCAGTTGCTCGCGGCGTTCGCTGCCAATTCCAGTAGAAATTCGTGTGGGCAATTATTTGTTCTGCTGTGAGAGGTGGAGTCGCCCATGTGCAGTCATCGGTTGTGTGAGCATCTGAAACCAATGTCGCGTTGTAGCCACGTGCAATTGCGCCATGCAGCGTTGACCTAATGCAGGCATCTGTTTGCGCTCCACACACGATTAATTGAGCAACCGCTTGTTCCTGCAGGAGTTCATCCAAAGTGGTGCCCTCAAACGAGTCTCCAAATTGCTTGTGCACAACAGGCTCGCCATCGGCGATGTGCAACTCATCTACATATGCCCAGCCATCGGTTCCATTAACGAGTTCGTCGTCAGAATGCTGCACCCAAATCACTGGCACGCCTTCTTTTCGCGCACGATCAACCAGTCCAGAAATATTTGCTATTACCTCGTTACGTCGATAGGCATTTGCCACCACATCACGTTGCACGTCAATTACCAGCAATGCTGATTTCATGATCTGTTCTTTCTCAAAATGAAACAAAACTCGTTCTCTTCAGGGTCGAGCATTACTTGGAACCAATTAGTTTGTTCCTCTATGACACTTGCGACCTTTTTTGCTCCTAGAGCAACTGCTAGAGCCACAGCGTCATCAATGGATTCAACATCTATATCGAGATGAACACGATTCTTGACTTCTTTGCGCTCCGGGACCTTTTGGAAACCCAAATATCCAAGACCAGGCACACCTGAAAGTGCCACCCACTCCGCAGTTTCCGTTCGAGTGTCAATGTCACCACCAAGAATCTGTTGCCAAAACTTGCTGAGCACGAGCGGATCGCTGCAATCCATAACTGCTGCAAGGAATTTTCCAATTGCCACAATGAAACCTTATCTAGCGAAATCTCAGTGCCAATTCGACTGACACCATGTCCCCAAGCGAAATACTTTCAGCTTTTCGAACTGCATCTTTTAGTGGAACCGCATATGTTCCGTTCTTAGCCCATAAAGAAGTACTAAATGTCGTAGTTCCAATCTTGCCCGTTACTGGAATCATCCCCCAGCCATAGGTGAGAGCCGTTGCCAGTTCCTTAATTTCTTTGGCAACTTCCATTGGAACTGAAACAAAGTGATACGGCGCCGGTCCGCGCCACTCCCACACCGTGCCAGAAAAAGTGAATTCCACTAGTCCAAATATTCGGCAGAATCTTTACGCGTGAGTAATACTGCGGATGGATTTGTTGCACGACGCGTACGGATACCAAAACGCTGCGCTAAGTAATTGGCAACAATTGCAGTTGTGATTCCAGCAACTCCTGCGGCTTGAGCATCTACAACGTTGGTACCCGCGTACACCACGCTCACCGCCAATGCGAGCAGTGCGTTCGGCGCACTCGTGAGCAGTATCTCTGGTACTTCATCTTTGATAACTGATACCAACACACCTCCACCAACAGCTGACACCACGCCAACGAACACTGATGACACAATTGGCAAGTTGGCTCGAAGCGCATATGCAGTTCCCGTAATAGCGAAAAGACCAAGCGCAACGGAGTTCAACAGAGCCACCAATTGCTTTGCTTGAGCAATTTTCTTTCCCAACACCAGCACTAGTGCAATACCTGTTAATACGGCGACGAGATACCACGGTGTTCGCAAACTTTCAACAGGAGTATTCCCTAAAAGTACGTCGCGAATGAATCCTCCACCTAGTCCCATCAAAACCGCAAATGTTGAAAGGCCGACAATGTCCCAATGGTGTTCATCATCTGAAGATGCGCGCAATGCGCCGACGATCGCATTCACGCCAACCGTTAACAACGCAAGCCACAAAGGCGTCTGCGTGGCAAGGTTGGGCAGGATATTTCGCATGTAAGAAGTATTATCGAACTATGGCATCAGCTGATGGTGATCGAAGCAAGTTTTTTCCCGCAATCGAGAAAAAGCATGGTGAAAAGATCAAATTTTGGATCAATCGGCTCAATGAACTCGAAACTACGAAGTACCCCGAACAGATCGCCTATCTCAAGGAAGAGCACGGATTTAGCCAGGCCCATGCAAATGCGTTGGTGATGTATGTCCGAGGATCAACTACATCTAAAAAGTTTGATACTCCTGCCTCCTACTTCAAGGGCCTAGAACCCAAGACAGCAAAAACCATCAAAGCCATCTTTGCTGCGGTGACGGCAAAACATAAAGGCTTGGAATTGGTAATGGCGTGGAATCAGCCCATGTTGCGTAAAGGCAAGCACTACATACTTGGCGTTTCAGTGTCGAAGAATCACCTGACGCTTAACCCATTTAGTGGCGATGTGCTTTCGCTGCACGCAAAGAAGCTTGCGCCATTTGAAGTAAACAAAAAGACCTTCCAGGTGCCATTGGACTGGAAAGTTGACGCCAGTCTTCTCACGTCATTGGCAAAGGCCCGAATCGCTGAGTTTGAAGGCTAATTAGTTGCTATACAATACATGATTTATATATCATGTATTTATGGTCACGAAATCAGCATCCATAGAAGGTGCACAAAACTGGACATTTCTCTCCAACCACGCGCACGTGCTGGTGTGTGTTGCAAAAAATCCAGATGTGCGCCTGAGTGAAGTTGCCGAGTTGGTTGGTATACGAGAGCGAACCGTGCACCGCATTGTGCACGAGCTAATTGCCGCTGGCTACATCGCTGTAACCAAAGTTGGGCGAAACAATGTCTATTCGGTTGATCTTGACAAACCTCTTCGCCATCCACTTGAAGCCGAGCACAACATTCACGCAATCGTTGCCCCTCTCTTGAAGAAAGCAAAACGCTCATGATTCTTTCCAGCATTCTTGTTGACAACATTTTGACTGCGCCGGTTATTGCCTTTGTCGTTGCGCTCATCGCCACACTTCTGCGATTCGATCTACGAATTCCAGACGCGCTGTATCCAATACTTTCAACTTTTCTGCTTCTTGCAATTGGAATCAAAGGTGGAAAAGCTCTTTCAGAATCTTCTCCAGCTGAACTTTGGCAGCCGCTCTTGGCCGCAATTGCCATTGGCATCATCACCCCACTCATCGCCTACGCGTTGTTCCGAAAATCTGCAAAACTCAACATCACGAATGCCGCTGCGTTGGCAGCTCATTACGGCTCAGTCTCAGCGGTGACTTTCACCGTGTTGATATCAACTCTGGACTCACATGGCATCAGCTTTGAGGGATACGTTTCCGGACTGCTTGCAGTTCTTGAAATCGTTGGCATCGTTGTCGCACTGTTTCTCGCCCACAAATTTTCTGCCGGAACGGATTGGAAATCTGGTTTGTCTGAAGTTATTCGCGGAAAGAGCATTGCCTTCCTCGTTGCGGGCCTTCTCATCGGCCTGATTGTTGGGCCAGATCGTCTTGCGCCAACAGATCCATTGTTTGTTGGTCTTTTTTCCGGAGCACTGACATTGTTCCTTGTTGAACTTGGATCGATTGCCGCTAATCGTCTGCGGGATTTCAAAGGAGCTGGCATCCGGGTTGTGATATTAGGAATTGTTGTTCCATTGATCAACGGATTGATTGGAGCCGTGCTCGGTTCTGCAGCCGGAATGTCTGTAGGTGGTGTGGCAGTAATGGCGACACTTGCAGCAAGTGCTTCGTATATAGCAGCGCCAGCGGCAATTCGAATTGCGCTCCCCGATGCAAGTCCTGGTATTTACGTGACGGCATCGCTTGGCATTACGTTTCCATTCAACTTGATTATTGGAATTCCGCTGTACATCGAAATAGCCAAGTTGATCGCGTAAAATTTCACCATGTTTCCAGTAGTGGATGATCTGCGTTCTATTGAATTTGGCACTCCCGGAAAAAGCCGGGAAACCTTGGTGAATTTCATCATCAACGGCAATAAGCGAGCAACTGCTGGACTGGCTGCTGATTACGAAAAAGAGAGCGAAGAAGTTGAGTTTGTCGGCGAATGTCTCGCCATGGTTGACAATGACGGAGATCATGTTGCAACGCTGCAAGTCACTCGTGTTGAAATCACACGATTTGCCGATGTGCCCGACGAGTTTGCTCTCGCCGAAGCCGAAGGCGATCTACATGCCGCAGATTTCCGTGCAAGCCACATGGAGTATTGGACAAAGGTTGGCGAAACCGTCACCGATGACACGATGATCAACCAGATTTACTTCACGTTGCTCACACATCGTCTTCGCAATCTCGAATCTTCAGATGCAGACTGGATTACACGCGCTTGCCAAGATGAAGATATTCAGCGTTGGACAAAAGTCCCACGTCCGTACACACGCGAGCATGCCGAATCGTTTATCAAAGACAAGAATGGTGAATTAGCAGCTTGGGCGATCATTGATTCCCGCTCACAGGAACCGGTTGGCATGATCGGAATTCACCACGTGATTAATGGCGTGGCGAGTATCGGCTATTGGGTTGCCCCATGGGGACGAAAATCTGGCGCTGCGAGCACTGCTTTACGAATCATCCCTACGCTTGCACGACGAATCGGCAGGGCTCACACATTGCAAGCGACTATTGCTGAGACAAACGCAGCTTCACGACGAACCGCAGAACGTGCGGGCTTTACATTGATCGGAACCTCTTCAGATTCATGCCCAGACGGAACTACTTCAGCAACAGGTCTGCTTTACCAAATGACTGGCCCCGTGGCATGAAGTGCTCTGCCTTCTGCGCGAACTCCTCGCTGAACCATTTCAGCTGAAAGTTCTCGCCACAACGCTTTCAATCGATAGTGCGGAACTCGCGGAAAGAGATGATGCATTGCATGATGGTCGTGGCCGCGAATGAGCAAACCTGATCCACGAAAAACTGCAACCCTTGTGTGGCGGTATCTGCTTGTTTCACTTGCTGGGTGGTGTGGATACCAAGCAAAAATAAACATCAGCCACATCAATTGAATACGTGCTGGTAGCCACCACGCCAGTAAGGCCACTGCCCCATGACCCGTTGCGATGCAGGTCACAAGAACAGTCGTGGAGAGCAACCAGAAGCGAAGTTGAGATTTACCTTCCTTGTCACTTCCCTGCCCACTTTCAAAAATACGCTGAAACTGTTTTGGCAAAAGAATGCGACTGGGACTGAATAAGGCAAATACTGGGAGAAATGAATACAGCATGGTCATTCCATAAAACTTCTTTGGGAGCTCGGAGAGTTTTCCATCGGTGAAGTGATCTGGATCACGTTGTGGATCATTCGTGAAAGCGTGATGACGCATATGGCTGACTCGATGCGATGAAAAGTTAATTCCGGTGGGCACAGAACTTGTTATCCCTATTGCTTCCTCTACCCATCGCCCCCGCGAGCTCTTACCCCAAATGTTTTTGTGTGCTGCTTCATGCATTGGCATATAGAAAGTTGACGCAACGATTGAGTTAAGGATGAGGCAAAGCCACAATGGCATTACGCCTGTCACCCCAGCATAAATTACGCCCACCCAGATAACTGTAAATAACAGAAAGGTGAACACAATTCGATGTTGAATTGGCCCCCAGAATTTCGCAGCAACAAGATTTTCACTTCGCAGTTCTTCAAGAGATTCTGGTGCAGAGGCTTCAGGCATAAACAAACAATACCTTCCGATTATTTCTTCGGCTTCACCGAAGAACGCCCATTCTGTTTCTCAGCAATCTGCTTGCGACGGACCGAAATCAGCTTTTGCACAAGCGATTTGGGCAGTTTTTTGCCGATCGGAAACTTCAGTGTTCCCTTGCTTACTTCACACCATTCGGGGAAGTCCTCAAGTTCTTCAAGTACCGACCCACTGTGAGGAAAATATGAACAGTGATTTTTGAACCCATTGAATCCGGCCACCACTTTGCCATCAATTTCAAATGCAGGCATGCCGTAGCTAATGGTTTCCTGTGCATGAGGGACTATTGAACGAATAGTTTCGCACAAATGCTGAAGAGTCTCAAGTTGTTCGCCAGTGAATTTCTTCAAATGTTGATCAATTTCTGATTGAGAGATTTTTCTGCTCACATGATCACCTTGAGAATTTCTCTAACGCAATAGATCGAGGTGATTTGTCAACGTTCGCACAATTTGAAAAACGAGCAATTCTGCGAGCATCACACACGAACTAAAAACCGCTAGTGGCCCAACTTGTTGAAATTGAGCAATAGTCAACAGACCGATATATACGACCACCGCAACACACAGTGTGACGATATTTAACCTTCGCAGTGCATGTGCACTCTTTGCGGCACGCTCAATTAGGGCCAGTTTGTCACTC
>JALQUZ010000025.1 GCA_023263695.1 Ilumatobacteraceae bacterium | reverse complement strand
TGGTGTATCAGTCAATTACTGAGTAACGCGAATAAATGAATTCGGTTCGTCGGTGACGAAACCGTGTTCATCAACGGTCACTTCAACTTCACTGTCTGAGGCAAAACTGAAATAACGCCAGGTGTGTTCATCTACGCGCGTGTACATCTGGGGTTTCACCACAACGGCAAGCGTTTCAATATCGACAGTGATCACGTTTTGCTGCGCGCTGTGACCAACCAGCAGTGGTAGGCGGCGAATAGGGATCACGTTGGTGAACGGAGTTCCACGCAAGTCGATATCGACGCAACCATCTAGTTCGGTGCGATGAGCCCCATTCATTTCACCCCATCTGCCATGGCCATCGGTTGCAAGCCACAGGTCGGGTTCTTCGAGGTCGCGAAACAGGAGGAACTGTTGCACCATCCATGTTGCTGACATGCGAATGACGAACTGTGCGTTGTCGGCGCCAAGCGTTCCATTCGCTGTCCAGCCTTCGTTTTCCCATTGCAGCGTCACAGAGCTTTCGTGCGCGCCGTCAACAGATTTCCAGGTGGCGCTATGGCCTAAAGGTCCGAGCGCGGGGTAGTTCACCATGGCTACAGCCTGTCACGCGGCGATACCGTTCAGACAGATGATTCCACTGCATGAAGCTCAAGAAGCGGTGTTGGCTGGTTGCTACCCGTTGACACCTGTGCAGGTTGCATATTCAGACATGACCGGCAGAGTTTTGGCGCAAGATGTTGTTGCTGCCGAGGATGTACCGCCGTTTAACAACACTGCTGTAGATGGATATGCCGTGCGCGCCGCGGATACCGAGCAGTCACCAGTTGAATTGCGAGTGGTCGACACACTGGCTGCAGGAGCAGAACCAAAAATTGCTGTGAATGCTGGCGAAGCTATTCGCATTATGACGGGTGCACCAATGCCAAGCGGCGCCGACGCGGTAGTGATGGTGGAAGACACGCAACGAGTTGGCGAAACGAATGTACTTATTTCGCGGAGCGTAAAAGTTCATGATGGTGTGCGCGATGCAGGCAGCGATGTTCGTGCGGGAGAAACTGTATTTATTCCTGGCACAGTGTTGAACGCTGCAGGTGTTGGCGTGCTTGCCAGCGTGAATGCTCGAACCGTGCGCGCGTTTCCTCGCGCACGAGTTGCGTTGCTGTCAACAGGGGACGAATTAGTGGTTGACGGCTCGCCATTGCGCATTGGGCAAATTCGCGAAAGCAACCTCACCATGTTGGACTCAATGATTGCCGCAACGGGATGCGAAGTGATCAACCTCGGTGTGGTGCGCGACGACGAAGCAGAACTAGAACGTGTGTTTCGAGAAGTTACCGAACGCTGCGATGCCATTGTCACCAGCGGTGGAGTAAGCATGGGCGACTTCGATGTGGTGAAGGCCGTGCTGTCGAAGATTGCCACCATGCAATGGATGCAGATGGCGATTAAGCCAGCAAAACCATTTGCCTTTGGTCAACTGCAATCCAGCGATGGCCGCACCATTCCCATTTTTGGTCTGCCAGGTAACCCCGTGAGTTCGCTAATTAGTTATGAATTGCTCGCACGCCCTGCATTGCGCAAAATGATGGGGCATACCGAAAACTTGATGCGTCCTGCCATACATGCGGTGCTTGACTCGCCGTTGAAGCGCAAGCAAGACGGCAAGATTCACTTCATGCGTGTGTTCGGTGAGTTTGCCGAAGACGGTCGCTTGCACGTGCGTGATACTGGACCTCAGGGCAGTCACCAATTGGCCAGTACAGCAATGGCAAATGGTCTTGCATACGTGCCCGATGGCAACGGCTTGCAGGCCGGCGACAACGTTGCTGTCTACCTGCTGGGCTGACGGTATAACGGGTGCGAACCCTAGGCTGAGCCCGTGGAATTGATTGACCCGTTCGGCCGAACCGTGCGCGATTTGCGCATTTCGATTACTGATCGCTGCAATTTCCGCTGCACCTACTGCATGCCTGCCGAGGGTATGAAATGGTTGCCTCGCGAAGAGGTGCTGACATATGAAGAATTGCATCGCGTTGCCAGCATTTGCGTTTCGCACTTCGATGTAGACGGCATTCGCCTTACGGGTGGCGAGCCAACCATGCGTGCGCACTTTCCGGTGCTAATTAACAAGCTTGCAGCATTGCAGGTTCCAGGTACCGCACATTCTCCGCGTGCAGGCAAGCCAATCGACTTGGCGGTTACGACAAACGGCGCAACGCTTCGTTTAATTGCTCAGGAACTGCATGATTCTGGTTTGCGTCGCATCAACATCAGCCTTGACACGTTGAAGAGGCAGCGCTTCCTTGAAATGACACGCCGCGATGAACTAGAGCATGTGTTGGATGGAATTGACGCCGCCATTGCTACGGGATTCTCCCCGGTGAAGATCAATGTTGTGGTGCAACGCGGCATTAATGACGACGAAATTGTTGATCTTGCAACGTTTGGCCGTAACAAGGGCGTTGAAGTTCGATTCATTGAATACATGCCGCTTGATGCAGATGGCACATGGCAGAACAACCAAGTGGTGGGTCAAGACGAAATCGTTGAAACTATTGCCAAGGTGTATCCACTTGAACTCGTTCCTGCGCGAGGAGCTGCCCCTGCAGACCGATGGAGCTACGTGGACGGCAAGGGGACTGTTGGTGTCATTCCATCGGTGACAAAACCATTCTGTGGGGACTGCGACCGAGTGCGACTTACTGCCGACGGACAGTTTCGAACATGCCTATTCTCCACCACCGAATTTGATCTGCGAAAACTATTGCGTAACGGCGCGAGCGATGATGACATTGCAGAAGAAATCAAGCGTGCAGTTGGCACGAAGTGGGCAGGACACAACATTGGCAATGTCACGTTTGTTCGCCCACGTCGCACCATGAGTCAGATAGGCGGATGAGCATGGGTAACACTCCAGAGTTCACGCACCTTGATGAATCGGGAAATGCACACATGGTGGATGTGACGGCAAAGAGTGCAACCGCACGACGAGCAGTTGCACGATGCACGGTAAACATGAAGCCAGAAACGGCCACCGCAATTTCCAGTAAGGACATTCCCAAAGGCGATGTGATTGCCGCCGCGCGCATTGCCGGCATCATGGCTGCCAAGCGCACGAGCGACATGATTCCGTTGTGTCACCCGCTGCACATTGGCGCAGTGCGCATTGACTTTGAAGTTGGCGACGGCTTCGTTGCCATCGAAGCCCAGGTGGACACCGTGGATCGCACGGGGGTGGAGATGGAAGCCCTGCATGCGTGCTCGGTAGCAGCCCTCACCATTTACGACATGTGTAAGAGCGCCGATAAGGGCATGTCCATAGAGGGCTTGGCCTTGTGGGAAAAGACAGGTGGCAAAAGCGGCCCCTACACGCGGGTTGATGGCCAATAATCGGGCTAAAAACTGGGTGATTTACCCCTTGTTGTCCGTTTTGTAGCAATTCTGTAATACAATTACCAGCCTCATGAGCAAACTGATTCTTCTCATCGTGGGCGCAGCCTGGCTTGCTGTCTTGCTCCCACCACTGGTTCGTGCGCGACTCAATGGTTCGCCAGCCAACTCAGTGACCAACTTTCGCCGTCAGTTGAATCACCTCGAAAGCGCAGGCGGTCGCTATCCACAGCAACAGTTGCGTGGAATGGCTCGTCCGCTTGCTCCAACCCAGCAACGCCCTGCAGGTCGTGCACCTCGTCCGGCCGCGTACGGTTCGATGACCGGGGCACTTGTTCGTCAGTCCAGCACGCGTCCGCAATACCGCCCGCAGCATGTTTCGCCTGCAGCCCTGCAACGCCAGAAGCGCCAAAACTTGGTATTTGGACTTGCCGGAATCAGCATCGCGTCGCTGATGCTTGGCGTGGCTACCGGTTCAAGCGCATTTGTCTACACCTTCATTCTCAGCTTGTTGGCCCTTGTTGGCTATTGCTACGTGCTCGTGCAAATGCGAGTGAAGCGCGACAACGAGCGTTACTTGTCGCAGTTCCGTCGCAACTTTTAGTTCGATCCGCGTTCTCACTGTGGCTTAGAGCCACGAACCCCTTGCCCGCTAATGTTTTCCGCGGGGGTACACCAACATGTCGATGACATTCCTAGAAGCCAACGCTGCAGTAACTGGCCCAGGTCAAGTTTTTGAGTTGATCGATGCAGAGGTGCGCGGAGTGAAGACTCGCGTATTCAAGAACGCTCCAACGCACCTTGGGCAACTGTTTGCTGGCTCTCGTGCCCATGGTGACAAGCCGTTTCTCGTATACGAAAACGAGACGTACACCTTTACTCAAGCCATGGACAGAGTTGATGCGCTCGCTTCGTTGCTCGTGAACGTATACGGCGTGAAAAAAGGCGACCGAGTTGCAGTTGCCATGCGCAACTTCCCTGAATGGGTCATGTCGTTTGCGGCAATCATTTCAGTTGGTGCAATCAATGTGTCTATGAACTCGTGGTGGACAGAAGACGAGATGGATTTTGCACTTGAAGACTCTGGTGCAACGGTGCTCATTTGCGATCAGCAGCGTTTCGATATTGGTGCTGCAAGTTGTGTTCAGAAAAACATCAAAGTGTTGGTCGTTCGCGCAGAGAAGCCATTGCCGGCTGGCGTTGATGAATGGGAAAAAGTATTACCGCTTGGCGACAAGCACCCAGGTGCAGACATTCAGCCCGACGATGATGCCACCATTTTGTACACGTCGGGAACAACTGGCCGACCAAAGGGTGCGGTATCCACGCATCGCGCAATCATTTCGTCGATCTTTGCGTTTTCTGCCCGCAACAGTGTGTTCCTCATGTCGGGAACAAAACTGAAAGAAGTTGACGGACCGGAAGTTCCGACTTCATTTATTTTGATTGTGCCGCTGTTCCACGTAACGGGTTGCGTGCCCGTGATGATGAGTTGTTTCGTGGCTGGATTGAAATTGGCAATCATGTACAAATGGGACCCAGAGAAGGCGCTTGAAATGATTGAGCGCGAAAAGATCACCAACTTCGTTGGTGTACCAACACAAAGCTGGGACTTAGTGAACTCGCCAGCGTTTGAAAAATTCGACACCTCAAGCCTGCGCGCAGTAGGTGGCGGTGGAGCACCTTCGCCAACATCGCTGGTTGGCAAAGTGCAAGACAAGGTAAAGAACGGCAACCCACAATTGGGTTACGGCATGACTGAGACCAATGCATTTGGTCCAGCAATTACGGGTTCCGATTACTTATCTCACCCAACCAGCACTGGTCGCGCAACATGGCCAATGATCGTTGAAGTTCGCGACGAAAACCTGAAGCCAGTGCCAACAGGGCAGTCGGGTGAAATTTGGTTCTTTGGTCCAATGCTGATTCGTGGTTACTGGAATCGTCCAGATGCAACAGCAGAAACCATTGTTGATGGTTGGTTGCGCTCAGGAGACTTGGGCCGCATGGATGCCGACGGATACGTGTATGTAGAAGACCGCGTGAAGGACATGATTCTTCGCGCTGGAGAAAACGTATACGGCGCCGAAGTGGAAAGCGCAATTTACGAACACCCAGCAGTGCACGAAGCTGCAGTGTTTGGAGTTCCGCACGAGCGTTTAGGTGAAGAAGTAGGCGTTGCCATTTTGGTGAACGACGGCATGACCTTGACTCCAGAAGAACTGTGGGCGTTCCTCGATGCCAAGATCGCCAAGTTCAAGATTCCTACTCAGGTCGTCATCATGACTGAACCGCTTCCACGCAACGCTGCGGGCAAATTCTTGAAGCGCGAACTGCAACAAAAAGTTGTGAAGGGTGAACTGAAAGCTTCAGTTCGCTAGTTGCTGCTGCTCTTCGGGTGGTCGAACGTGGCGAAACTGCCATAGCAGCAGCAAGTCGTAGGTAATTTTTAACGTTGCGCAAATGAGCAGTGGCCAAGCGAAGTTAGATTGATCAAGCATCCATCCGGCGACAATTGGCGGAAGTGCCGAAGCGAGGCTGCGCGGAACATTGGTAATGCTGGCAGCGGCTGCGCGTTCGCGTGGTGACACCACAGCCATCACGTAACTGGTGCGCACCGGAACATCCATTTGCGAAAGCAATCCGCGCGCAACAAACAAAGACATTGCGACCCACACATTTGGTGCGAGTACCACTCCGATTAGTAACACGCTGGCGGGAATATGCGTGAACACCATGGTGCGTACTAATCCAATGCGTTGTGAAATTTTTACGGCAATTAGCGAAGACACTGCCGACAACATTCCCGCCGCGAAAAAGATCATTCCGAGGTGGGCACTCGAGAGTTCGAATCGGCGGTACACCCACAGCGCAAAGATTGCTTGAGTGGCAAAACCGCCACCAAAAGAATCCAAACTGAATAACGCAGCAAGTTTGTACACAATGTGCTTCGACTCTCCGAGCGCTCGGTCGGCTTTGGTTGGCGTGTCTCGCGATACGAGAGAGAGGCGCGAATACAAGGTGAGTACAACAATGCCTGCCATTCCATACAGCACGAAACTTGCGCGGTGCCCAAAGTCGACCGTTTGATGTTGTGACGTTGCAACCCACACCGGAATGCCTGCACTTAATGCGCCAAGCGATCCAACGAGTGAACCCGACAAGTTGTACACCGCAAACACCGGAGTGCGGTCGCTGTCGTTGATGCTCGAAGACAACAGCGATTGCTCAAGTGGAAGGAACACGCTCACATCGCCCGCGCTTGGGTTCATAGTCCCTACAGCGGCAATGACAAGGAGGAGAACAAATGAAGACGTCACGCCGAACGCAAGACCGGTGACGATCATGAGTAGCGATGACAAAGTAAGTAGACGAGCGGGTGAGAAGCGGTGGGCAAACACCCCTACCGACAAGGTGAGGGCTGCAGACCCCAATAGTGAGGCCGTGATAACAGCACCAATTTGGGTACCGCTAAAGCCAAGGTGCAGTAGGAATGCAGGCAAGATGACATAGGCAATGCCGTCTACAAACCCGCGAACGGCTCTGGTGCCAATGAGCAGGCGCGCATCAAGGTGGGCTCGTCGAGCGATGGACAAGGAACCCATAGGAGCACGGTAGTGGGTAAGCAACTAGAGTTTCCCCACGTGCCACCAATCGACATCACCCGTGGCGACGGGGTTCGCTACGACGTTGTAGCAATTGGCAATGCCTTGGTTGATGTGATCGCCGCCGTTCCCGATGAATTTTTGGTGAACGAAGATGTGGTCAAGGGTTCAATGACGTTGGTGGATGCAGATCGTTCTGCACACCTGTATTCACGCATCAGTAACCCAACACAAACAAGTGGTGGTTCTGCGTCGAATACCGCGTATGGACTTGCCAGTTTGGGTGGACGAGCAGGTTTCATCGGCAAAATTGCCGACGACGAATTGGGCCGAGTGTTTGGTGCCGACATGGACAAAGTTGGTGTTGGATTCCACCCAGGCGGAACCAGTTCAACCGAGCCAACCGGTCGTTGCATCATTGCGGTAACTCCAGACGGCCAGCGAAGCATGAGCACGTTTCTTGGTGCTGCATCGCTACTCGAACCAGCTGATATTTCGCGCGAGGCAGTGCAGTCAGGTGCAGTGTTGTTCCTTGAGGGCTATTTATTCGACCGCGACGAAGCAAAAGCAGCATTCAAGGTTGCGTCAAAGTATGCGCACGAGGCAGGTCGCAAAGTATCACTTACGTTGTCCGACTCGTTCTGTGTAGATCGTCACCGTGAAGACTTCCTCGATCTCATTTTGAACGACATTGACGTTTTGTTCTGCAACGAATTTGAATTGCAATCGTTGTATCAAACTTCGTACGAAGAAGCATTAGAGCAATTGCGCAACGATTGTGAATTTGGCGCTGTCACTCGTGATAAGCGTGGCTCGGTTGTCATTAATGGTCACGACTTGGTGCATATTGAACCAGAACCTGTGGAGCGCGTAGTAGACGCGACTGGTGCAGGTGACCAATACGCAGCCGGTTTCTTGTATGGCTTCACGCGCGGCTTGGCTATTGAGCATTGCGGTCGCCTTGGTTCCATGTCAGCTTCAGAAGTGATTACGCACGTTGGACCACGTCCATTGGTGCAACTCAGCACGCTCATTCCAGAACATCTACGCTCGTAGTCATGGCTAGCAACGATCACGACAAACTCACGGTTTTAGGTACAACAGTTCGTACTCCAATTGACCATGTTGAAGTATTTCCTGCTCCTGCAGACGTCACCTTGGTTCGCTTCACGAGCGATGAGGTGTCATCAATTTGCCCGGTAACCGCTCAACCAGATGTTGCAACTGTGGTCATTGAATACAGCCCCGACAAGTTTTGTATCGAGTCAAAGTCGCTGAAGCTGTACCTCTGGCGCTTCCGCAACATGGCGGTGTTTGCTGAAGCATTGGCTGCAGAAATTGCCAACGAAGTCATGGTCACCGTGAAGCCTCACTGGGTGAAAGTGCAACTTACTCAGCACCCACGCGGTGGCATCGAAGTACACGCCGTTGCTGAACGCAACCGCTAGTTAATTTTCGTCGGCAGCAACAAACGAAAGTTTCAGATCGCCTAGTTTGACCAATGTTGAAGCAACCCACGCACCGAGTACACCAAAGTGCTCGTCCAAAACTTTACTTGCACCATCAATCAGCGTTTCTTCCGCAAGTTCATATTGGCCTTCGTAGGTAATCTCAAGCGCGAAGTCGGCATTGCGCTCGCCCTGTGTTGGGTGACTGATCTCGATCGTGATGTTGTCGCGCTCTAATTGCTCGGCTCCAATTGATGGGCTGTGCGGTGCGGCAATGTTGTCAACAATGGAAGGTGCTGGCTGTTCGGCTAAGCGTTGGATGCGAAATACCACTTCAATTTCAATTGCCGGTTGTTGATCGATCTCTTCTTCGACATACCACTGCCTGTAAGTGGCCTGACTCCAACTCGGCCAGTTCAGTGTGATGTGCGCAACAACTCGGGGCGGCAAACCTTCACCGGGCAAGCCGTAGGTGGTTTCCCAAATCAAGTCACCAAGCAAGATGTCGGACTGAAAATGTTCTTCGAAGGCTTGGCGTTCGAGGTAGGCATTGCTGAATGCATCGCGAAGAGCGCCAATTGCATCAGTAAATACGTGGTCGAGCATGCGTATTTAGGGTACTCGCTAACCTTGTGTCATGTCTTTGGTCCTTCTTGAAATTGCAGATGGTGTTGCCACAATCACACTGAATAACCCAGATGAGCGCAACACTATGACCGCGCCAATGGTGGCGGAAATTGTTGCTGCAATGGACCGTATTGAAAACGATCCTGCAATTGGTGCGCTCGTGGTTACCGGAACTGCTCCTGCGTTTTGCGCAGGCGCAAACTTGGGAAACTTGGCCGAAGCCGACGGAGAGTCACTTGGCGTAATTTACGAAGGTTTTTTGCGCATTGCTCGCAGCCCATTGCCAACCATCGCTGCAGTCAATGGCGCTGCAGTTGGAGCTGGAATGAACCTGGCACTCGGCTGTGATGTGCGCATTGCTGCACGACGCGCAAAGTTTGACACACGCTTTTTGCAATTGGGTATTCACCCCGGTGGCGGACACACATGGATGTTGCGTCGAATTGTTGGACCACAGGTTGCATCTGCTGCCGTATTGTTCGGTGAAATTTATGATGGGGTAGAAGCTGAACGTGTTGGTCTTGCCTACAAGTGTGTAGACGACGACAAGTTGCTGACAACTGCACACGAATTAGCCAAGCGTGCAGCAAGTGCGCCACGTGAGTTGGTTATGGAGACCAAGAAGACCATTGCCGCAATGGCCGACGTGGCTACCCACCCTGAAGCGGTGGCGCGTGAACTGACCCCGCAGTTGTGGAGTACTCGCCAGCCGTGGTTTGCCGAACGACTTGCCGCATTGCAGGCAAAAATCAGCAAGAAATAGGGCTTCCCGCCGCTCGAAAGTGTTTGACTTGCCACGTGCCCTAAGAGGTGTATGTTGGCACCAGTAAGACCTAGCTAGTGGATTTCGTCAGTGTGAAGAGCACAGAAGGCGGGGGAAGCAATGAGCAAGCGTCACGATCACCGGACAACGGTGTTTCCACCCAAGGTGGAACTTCGGGCACACGCCCACAATGAACGTCATCGAGTGAATTCGCAATTGCACTCGGTGGCAAACATGGTGAGCCATGGTGTTGAACCTGAAGATGTGGATGAACCAGGAATCGCTTGGAAAGGAATGCATCATCATGATGCAGAGATTGGTCGTGAGCAATCGCGTCGCCAACAGTTCAAGCACTGGAAGACAAAACAGTGGAAGCGACGCAAAGTTGTGCGCAAGCAACGCGTGCTGGAAGTAGAACACCTACGCGAAATTGCGTAGCAACCTATAGCCAGGCAGCGGAGAGTTCTTCGCGACGTGATTGCCATTCTTCAATGGTGAATCCGTAGCGAACATGATCTTCCCAGATGCCATTTATTTCAAGGAATCGTTCGGCGATACCTTCATGTCGCAAAGCAAGTTTCTCGACAACGCGATGGCTGGCAACATTGCGTGGAATGATGCACACCTCAATTCGGTGTAGGCGAAGTTCGTCGAATGCGAACTTGGATAGCACCAACACCGCTTCAGACATGTAGCTGTTGCCGGCCTTGGCTTCGTCTATCCAATAACCAATGGTGCCGCTTTGCATGGCTCCGCGCACGACGCTGTTGAGATTGACCTCACCTGCAAACACATTGTTAATAAACAAGCCCATGCAATATGCATTCCCTGCTTGACGCTCTCTGTCGCGAGCGGCACATCGGTTAGTGAATGCATCGCGACTTTTTGCTGGGTCGGGAGAAGTAATGAGTGGCATTGGCTCCCACTTGGTAAGCCATTCGCCATTGCGTAAGCGAACTTCGCTCCACGCTTCAAAATCGGTTGCCACAAGTGGGCGAAGCATGATGCGACGACCAAACAAGCGAAGAGGTCCGTTCGAGGAAATGATTCCAGCGGGGTGACCAATTGGTCGCGAATATCCGGTCATGCAAGACCCAATTCGTCGCGCACCAATCCGTCGAGCAAGTTGTTCACGGACACCATAATTTCAGGAATTCGTAGCTTGCGCATGACACCGACCAACACGCAGCATCCGCCAACAATGACATCGGCGCGGTCGGCGGGAAGGCCAGGGTTGAACTTTCGGTCGGCCAACGTTTCGGTAGCCAGAGTTCGAAACACTTCTTCAACATTTTCGCGCGTCATTCGCACCCCATGCAGCGCTGTGGCATCGAATTCTTGTAGCCCAATTTCTACTGCGGCAATGGTGACGATGCTGCCCGCTACGCCAACCACTCGCGTGGCATTTAGCACTTCTGGATGATCACGAATGAGGTCATCCATAAAGTCGGTTACGAAACCGATGGCGTTAGTGAGTTCTTCGGGGCGGGGCGGGTCGTGAGCTAAATGGCTTTCGGTTAACACCACGGTGCCAACGGGAAAACTCACGGCGTGTTGCAACGTTGTTTCGCCAATCATGATTTCGGTGCTGCCTCCGCCAATGTCGATGACGAGCGTGATGCCGTCATGTGCGGGTAGGTGCGACAGTGCGCCCGAATATGCAAGGCGTCCCTCTTCAGTGCCCGCAATGATGAGCGGGCGAGTGCCGAGCACCGCTTCAGCTTGATCGAGAAATACCGCTGCGTTGGTTGCGCGACGACACGCTTCAGTTGCGGTAACTCGAACAGTGCCAACTCCGTGCTGCGCAATGAGGTCGGCATAGTGTTGAAGGCGCGAAACGGTTCGCGCGATTGCTTCTTCGTTCAACCTATTGTCGTGCACAACTCCACGGCCTAATCCAGTGACGTGTACTTCGCGCGCAAGGTCATTGCCTTGTGCATCGGCAATCAGCAGGTTGGTGGAATTAGTACCAATGTCGATTGCGGCAACAGGCTTTGCGGTTACTCGAACATATGAACTACGACTGACGCCAAGCTTTTCAGCAACCCAATCACCAACGGGGTCATTGCCGCCAGCAAGCCACCATCCGAAATGTGCATGCAGACACTTCACGCCAATGCGTGTGCCAGCAACGCCACCAAATGGGCGTGGGCCAGTGTGGTCTGCAGGAATAAGTGCGTCACGTTCTGCTGCGTAGCGGTCGTGTGCTGCTGCAATAAGTGCTGCATCAAGTTCGGCTTCAACTTGGTTTACCGCGCCGGTTGCTTCAAGGCGACCAATCAGTACGTTCTCGCGCGCACCACACAGCCAATACAAAGTTGGCATGGGTGTTCCATCGGGAAGTAAAGGTTGATTACGTAACACCACGGGGTCGCCGTCTAGTGCGCGTACAACAACTTCACACTTGCCTTGCGGAACCCGACCGAGCAGCTCGGTGATTCGCGCGATGTCTTCTGCGCTTGGTGCGTTAGAAGAGTTTGACAAGTACAACTACCAACACGGCAATGCCAATGAGGGAGGGAATTGCGCGCTTTGCAATGGTGGATCCTGCAGTGTCAAGCAGGTTGAGTGGAGCAACTTCTGGTCCATCGATCTTGCGAATGGTTGGTTGCTCGCTTGGTGCTGGAGCTTCTGAAGCTGCAGGTGTTGGAGCACTTGGTGCTGGCGCTGCTGAAATGAGTTGGTTCAAGTTTTCTGAAAACTGTGCGAGTAATTTGTCGCTCACGTCGGCAAGTGCGCCACGACCAAACTGCGCGACTTTTCCTGAGATAGACAAGTCGGTGTGCACGGTGCACTTTGTTGATGTTGGTGTGACCGAAGTAAGTTCTGCAGTGATCACGGCCGACGCGTTGCCTTTGCCAGTGGTATCGCGACCTTCGCCTTTAAGTGCAGCCTTGTGCGCCACATCATCGCGCGAAAGAAAACTTGCTTGTCCTTTGAACTGAGCAAGAATTGGTCCAACTTTGATCTTCACTTGACCGCGATAGGTGTCTCCCTCAACTTCGGTGAGCTGCGCCCCAGGTAGGCACGGCGCAATGCGCTCTAAGTCGGTGAGGATTGCCCAGGCTTCTTCAACAGGAACGTTGACAACAAACTCGTGATTGAGATCCATGGTTACTTGCCTCGACTTTCGTGAATGATTTTTGCTACGCGCTCGATGTCTTCTACAAGATCAACATCAATTCCCGAGCCAGTACAGGGTACTTCAGCTACGAGTTCGCGATGACTGCGGAGCAATGATCGTGCACCTTCATCTCCAGTTTTCGGAACGAGTGCAAAAAATTCTGCGTGCAGTTTCACTGGGTTTGCACGCACGCCCGAATAAGTTGCAACGGCAAGTGGGGAAGAGGAGTGAGCAACTGCTGTCCATGCTGAAGGTGGAATGCACGGTTGGTCGCCAAGTCCAATGACCACCGATTGCAGCCCATGTTCATTCGCCCACTGCAAGCCACGCTGCACTGAACTGGCCATTCCGGCGGCCCACTCTTCGTTGTGCAGGTAGGTGACGCCTTCAGAGGCCGCATGGCGAGGCAGTTCGACCGACCCCCATACGACGGCGACAGGGCCAATGTCGGCCTCTAGCGCGCTCTGGAGAGCCCATTCGAAGACGGTTTTGCCGGCGACCGAAGTCAGCAATTTGTGGTGAGTTCCGCCAAACCGAGAACCTCCGCCGGCAGCCAAGAGCACCACGCCGACCGGCTGGTTTTTATTGGTTTGGGCGGGCATGACCCCATATTTACAGGCTTTGGTGAGGTTGACCTGCTCGAAACCCTGTATGACCCAAATATTACAGTTCTATGACATAGACTGTTACACAGTTGACATATAGCGAGTTCCCTCGCAAGCACTGCCCCCGAATCCGAATCAACCACCCCCCGGTTGATTCGCCTACCAAGGAGCCATTTCATGTCACGCACCACCAAACTCATCGCTGGTCTGCTCGTATCTCTCAGCCTGTGGGGTGTCGGTTCTGCCGTCGCCCAGGCCATGCCAATGGGCCCGGCACAGGAAGCCATTATTCGCAAAGGCGCCGTTCAGGCTCAACAGGCGGTCGATACTTACGCCGACAAGCGCGACCGTGATGCGTACGACCTGTATCTCGACCTTGCCGACAAACTGGCTGTCGATGTCGCCAACTTTTTAGGTGTTGATGTTGAACAGTTGCAATATGCATGGCGAACGGCCGACGTTGCTCATCAGCGCGCACTCATGGCCGGACTCACACAAATTGGAGTTCCGTACAAAGAGAACGCAACATCTGAATCCATCGCATTCGACTGTTCAGGCTTTGTGCAGTTTGCTTGGTCTAGTGCGGGGTTTGTGTTGCCGCACGGATCAAATTCGCAATATGCCTATTCACGTCGTGTGACTTTCAAAAATGCTCAAGCAGGCGACCTCATGTGGCGACCGGGGCACGTGTCGATGTATCTCGGCGTAGACGGCGCAATATTGCAAACTGCACGAACGGGTCGCAGCGTTGAATTGCACAACATGGACTCGCGAATTCTTGGTTGGACCCGTTTCGCAGATCCAACCGCGTAACGATTATTTGTGAATTGGTCCATCGCCATCACGAAGTGATGGTGCACCGCGACCAGTGCGTCGCGCAATAATTTCTCCACAAATGGAAATTGCAGTTTCTTCTGGAGTGCGTGCGCCAATGTCAAGTCCAATTGGCGACATCAGTCGGAGCAACTGTTCGTCCGTTACGCCTGCCTCAATTAATCGCTCAATGCGTTTCGCATGAGTTTTGCGGCTGCCCATGACGCCGATGTAACCAACGTTGGTGGCAAGTGCACCCACCACTGCAGGAACATCGAACTTTGGGTCGTGCGTCAAAATGCACACAGCGTCGCGCTGCGTAAGTTGCGCGCCGCGTTCTGCAAATAGCGGAGCTGGCCAGGTGACCAACACTTCGTCAGCCATAGGGAAGCGGCGTTTTGTTGCAAACACTTCGCGCGCGTCGCACACCAACACGTGATAGCCCAATACTTTGGCAACACGGGCAAGAGCAGAAGTGAAATCAACTGCGCCAAAAATCACCATGGTTGGCGGAGGAGAAAACGCATCAATGAACACGCGAACTGTTGGGGTGTTCACTAAGTCTTCTGGAGTGGTTTGTCCTTCTGGTCCATAATGGCGAACGCTGGTTCTGCCAGCTTCAAGTTCGCCTTGCGTGTCGCGCGCAACCACTCTGTCGAGTTCGGCATTACCCAGAGTTCCTTGGGCGGCTTCGTTGGGCGTAACCAGCAACATTGCGCCAATGTTTGGGCCATCAATAA
Organism: Ilumatobacteraceae bacterium; assembly: GCA_023263695.1. Taxonomy (GTDB): domain Bacteria; phylum Actinomycetota; class Acidimicrobiia; order Acidimicrobiales; family Ilumatobacteraceae; genus UBA3006. The sequence goes on along the minus strand of JALQUZ010000025.1, from coordinate 3,797 downwards.
CGGTTGCCAGTGCAACTGGTTTATTGGCGCGCGTGCGCTCTGAAAAAAGCTCGTAAAGCGTCATGACCAATTACCAGGTGAGCGGCTGAATGAAGAGGTGAATAATTCCGCCGCATGTAAGCCCTACTGCAAATGCTTCGTCATCTGAATAGCCAAACTTCACCAACTTCGGTTGCTTGTCGCCGTTCAAGATTGCGAGTGCTTCTGCAACCACTGCGCCTTCAACACACCCGCCACTTACCGAACCAATAACTTCGCCGTCTTCGTTGACGGCCATTGCTGCACCAGGATCGCGAGGCCCAGACCCTTCAATGTCGACGACGCGCGCAACAGCAATCTGTTTGCCTTGCGCCTTCCAGCGGTCAATGTCGTTCAGTAGTTCGCGCATAGTTCCAGTCAATCGGCAGAAATGACTCGTGTGAGGCGTTCCATGGCTTCGAGTGAGTGGCCTTCAACGAATTCGTCAATGTAGGGCAGTGCTGCGGCCATGCCTTTGGCAAGTGGGGCGTAGCCAGGCGTCACTTTGAGTGGGTTTACCCAAATGAGTCGATGCGATACACGTTGTAATCGCTTCATCTGTTCACCCAGCAGCTCGGGGTTGCCTCTGTCCCAACCATCAGACAACACGATGACGATTGCCCCACGCGCCATTCCGCGCACGCCCCAGGTGTCGTTGAACTTGCGCAAACTTTCACCAAGTCGCGTTCCGCCGCTCCAGTCGGGAACTTGCTCTGCTGCGCGTTTAATGGCTTTGTCAGGGTCGCGGCTGCGCAATTCTTTCGTCAGTCGCGTTAAACGTGTGCTGAAGGCGAAGGCTTCAACGCGTTGTCTGCCGGCAACTGCTGCGTGCATGAAGCGAAGAAGTGCACGTGCGTATGGCTCCATGCTTCCTGAAATATCAAGTAGCACCACAATTCGGCGAAGTCGATCGCTTGATTCTTTCCACTGCAAGCGCATTGGTTCACCGCCATGGCTAATTGATGCGCGAACCGTGCGTCGCAAATCGTGGCGCGAACCATTTCGTTTGGCAGAAGTGAATCGCAGCGATCGGCGCGGTGGGCCTGCAAAGCGCAGTGCTTGCATCAGGCGTTGAGCCTCTGCAAGCTCTGTGTCGTCGTATTGGGCAAAGTCTTTTTTGCGCAAAGCCTCAGATGCAGAGAACCGCAAATGAATTGCAGGGTTTGGGTCGTAATCGCCGGCATGTGGATCGCTCTCGGTTTCGTCGTCAATAAGCAGCGAAACTTTGTGTATCTGCGTTTCTGCTTCTACGTCACCGCTTGTGCGGTGTTCCCAAAACACAGCAAATGCGCGGTCGAAGAGTTGATGGTCTTCTGGTCTGCGCACCAACGTGCTGCGACCTGCCCAAAACACGTCACTGCGCGAATCTAACGACACCACATCAAGGGCGTTGACAAAGGTCAAGACCGAATCAAGTGGAACTTGTAAACCGACACCACGCAGAATTCGCGCGAACGAAACCGCCATTTCTTCTGGAGAAGAGGCAATTGCGGTGGTCATGAATTATCCGTGCAGCAGACCGCGATCGAACGCTTGAGCGACGATTTGGGCAAGGCCTTGTTCGCGCACACGATCGTGGTCTTCGCGGTATTTCAACACGGTCCCAAGCGTTGCTGACACAACCGCCTCATTTAATTCGCGTGCACCAAGTTGGGCGAGTGCTGTTGCCCAATCGATAGTTTCAGCAACTCCAGGTGGCTTATACAAATTGAGCGAACGCATGTGTTCGACCGCTGCTGCAACTTGTTTAGCTAGCGACTCGGCAATTTGTGGAACTCGCAAGCGAACAATCGCCACTTCGCGTTCGAAGGTTGGGTGATCGACCCAGTGATAGAGGCAGCGGCGCTTCAATGCGTCGTGCACATCGCGGGTGCGGTTAGAAGTCAGAATCACAATTGGTGGAGTAGCAGCCTTAAACGTTCCAAGTTCGGGAACAGTTACCTGGAAGTCGGAAAGAATTTCCAACAAGTAGGCCTCAAACTCATCGTCTGCACGATCAATTTCGTCAATCAATAACACAGCTGGTGTGTCGCGCTTGTCGATAGCGCGCAGTAATGCGCGCTTGATGAGAAAGCGCTCGTTGTACAGCTCGCTTTCCAGTTCATTTGTTTTTTTGCTCGTAGCCTCTCCGCTTGCTTCGGCGGCACGCAGGTGCAACAACTGTCGTGAGTAGTCCCAGTCGTACACGGCTTGTGCAGCGTCGATGCCTTCGTAACACTGCATGCGAATCAGTTCGCCACCGGTCATGGCTGCAATCACTTTGGCAAGTTCGGTTTTTCCTACTCCCGCTTCACCTTCAAGAAGCAGCGGTCGCTTTAAGGTGAGCGCCAAATACACGGCGGTGGTGAGGCCTTCTTCGGCCAGGTAATTCTGTTCGGAGAGCGCCGATCGAACTTGCTCTACCGAAGTGAATCCAACGCTCGCCATGCATTCAGGCTAGGGGCAAAGGGTTTATGAATCGAAGCCGAGGCCCAATCGATCCAGACTTCGTAACCATAAGTTGCGTTTTCCCGACTTATCTTCGCGGTTTAGTGCCCACCGTGTGGTCTGAATGCCAATAAAGCGGAATGGCTCGGGAGGGAATGGCAAAGGCTTACTGCGCACAAATTGTGTCTGTGTTGCTGGAGTTTTGCGACCATCAATCATGTCGAGCATGACTTCTGCGCCAAATCGCGAACTTGCAACACCTAAACCGGTGTAGCCGATTGCATACGCAACGCGGTCGCGCATTGCTTGTCCCCAGAACACGCTGTAACGGCTGCACGTGTCGATAGCGCCGCCCCAAGCGTGCGAAAAACGAACACCTTCAAGTTGGGGAAACGTTTCAAAGAAGTGTTGGGACAACTTTGCCCACGTTTCAGGACGCGATTCAAGTTCGGAATTCACTTTTCCTCCGAAGAAATACACCGCGTCGTAGCCGCCCCACAAAATTCTGTTGTCTGCAGTGAGTCGGTAGTAGTGAAACTGATTCGAAATGTCAGACAAGCCTTGACGATTTTTCCAACCGATACTGGCAAGTTGTTGTGGAGAGAGCGGTTCTGTAGTTAAGCAGTAGTCATACACTGGAGCAATGTAGTTATGCATACGACGTAGCAATGGTTTGAATGCATTTGTTGCTAATGCCACTCGTTTGGCGTGCACTTTGGACAATGGAGTTTCCACAACAATTCCGCCTGGTGAATAGTCCAGTCCGATTGCTTTTGTGTCTTCGTAAATACGCACACCAAGTTGTTCGGCTGCACGCTTGAGCCCCCACGCAAGTCGTGCTGGGTCGACAAGTGCCGCAGTGTCTTTGCACCACATGCCGCCAGTAAAAATTGGCGATGCAACCTCTTTGCGCACGGCTGCTTCATCTAGCCATTCCACTTTGTGCCCAATTTCAAGGAGCTGGTCGTAATCGTCTTTCAATTCGTCAAGGTATGTTGCCGAATGTCGAGTGCTGGCAATTTCAATTACGCCATTGCGTTCAAAGTCGCAATCAATGTTGTACCGCTTGATCGCGGCTTCAATCTCGTTCAGGTTTTCGAGACCAAGGTCTTCAAGCAATCCAACTTCGTCGGGGAAGCGTTGTTGTGCATTGGCAATTCCGTGCGTGAGGCTGGAGTCCATAAACCCGCCGTTGCGACCACTTGCTGCTGAAGCAATTTCGTGGGCTTCAATCAGCACCACATCTCGGTCGGGGTCGCGCTCTTTGGCCAGAATTGCTGTCCATAATCCGGTGTAGCCACCACCCACAATGCACAGGTCGCACGTTTCAGCGTGCACCAGCATTGGGTTCG
>JALQUZ010000024.1 GCA_023263695.1 Ilumatobacteraceae bacterium | reverse complement strand
AAATGCAGTCACAAGGGGCTCTCTAACGGTTAGGGGAATTACTACTACCGCCATAGTAACAATTACCGAACCCCATGCCACATCGGGCTCACAGATAGCGTGACTGTCTCTTATGGAACGCTTTGGCCTCGTCGGCTTGCCCAATGCCGGCAAGTCATCTTTATATAACGCACTCACAAACGGCGCCGCCTTGGCAGCCCCATACCCATTTGCCACGAAGGACCCAAACATTGGTGTGGCCAAAGTGCTCGACCCACGTCTTGAAGCACTTGCTGAAATGTCGAAGACACAACGCACGGTATACGCAACAGTCGAAGTGGTCGACATTGGTGGACTCGTTGAAGGTGCAAGCAAGGGTGAAGGACTTGGCAACAAGTTTCTTGCCAACATTCGCGAAGTTGATGCAATCGTGTTTGTGCTTCGCGCATTTGTTGACGACGACATCCCTGGTCCGTCCGACCCTCTCGAACACTTGCGCGTGGTTGAAATTGAACTTGCACTCGCCGACTTGGAAACCGTGGAGACACGAATTAACCGTGCACAAAAAGCTGCACGCATGGATAAGTCACTTGGCGACGAGATGGGTGCACTTGAACGCGCACAGGCTCACCTTGCAGAAGGTCGCCCTCTGTATCGCGCAGGTTTAAGCAAAGACGACCTCGAACTTCTCGCTCCACACTTCTTGCTCACTACCCGCCAAGTTCTTGCAGTGGTCAACGTTGCAGAAGATGCGCTTGACACCATTCCTGAAATGGAAGCGCGTGTTCGTGCAGAGCTTGCACCTCCAGGTTCGGCAAGCGAACACAACATTGAAGTGTTGGGCATGAGCGTGCAACTTGAAGCCGAAGCTGCACAACTCACGGGTCAAGACCGCATCGACATGCTCGAAGCACTTGGCCTTGGTGAAGGTGCACTACCCCGCATGATTCGTTCTGCATATCACCTACTTGGTTTGCGCACGTATTTCACAACGGGCGAAAAAGAAACTCGCGCATGGACTTTCAACGCCGGTGCAAAAGCACCAGAGTGCGCAGGAAAGATTCACTCCGACTTGCAACGCGGTTTTATTCGCGCCGACGTCATTGCATGGGACGAACTTTTAGAGATTGGTTCGTGGAACAAAGCAAAAGACTTAGGCAAGATTCGCGTTGAAGGCAAAGACTACGAAGTAGTCGACGGCGACGTGCTCGAAATTCGCCACAACAGCTAGGCAATCATGAACACCGAGTTTCGTGCAGCATGGCTGATGCGCTCGGGAGATGTTTTAGCCAGCGCCGATGTTGCCGATACTCCACAGTCGCGTCGTAAAGGCCTCATTGGCCGCACTTCAGTTGAAAACGCAATGGTGATTACGCAGTGCAAATGGATTCACACCGTTGGCGTAAAAGTGCCATTGGACGTTGCCTATTTGGACGCAATCGGAACAGTCATCAAGACCGAACGTGTAAAGCCACTGCGAATTAGTGCGCCAGTGAGTCGTTGTAAAACAGTTGTTGAAGCACGTGCTGGCTCTTTCGAACGCTGGAACCTTAAAGTTGGCGATGTGATTGAAGTGAGGAACTCATGAGTTCGGGAACACTCACGTTGGTGGCAACGCCAATTGGAAACTTGAGCGATATATCACCTCGTGCCGTTGAAGCTTTGCAAGCAGCCGATGTGGTGTGTTGTGAAGACACTCGCCGCACAGGAATGCTGTTGCAACACTTGGGAATTTCGGGCAAGAAGTACATCGTCATTAACGAACACACCGAGTTCGATGCCTGCGACGAAGTGGTGGGCAAATTACTCGTTGGAATTGAAGTTGCCTTGGTCAGCGATGCAGGCACTCCTGGAATCAGCGACCCGGGCGAACGATTGGTGAAAGCAGCAGTACTTGCAGGGATCACGGTGTCGTCTATTCCAGGGCCATCTGCTCTGACCATGGCGCTCGTGATGAGCGGCTTATCTACTTCACGATTTGTATTCGAAGGTTTCCTTCCACGCAGCGGTGGCGAACGAAGCGTCCGCATCGCCCAACTCGTTGATGAACAACGCACCGTGGTGTTGTATGAAGCACCGCACCGCCTTGAACGCACTCTTGCCGACCTTGAATTTGCCTGCGGATCAATTCGACGCATCGTTCTTGCTCGCGAACTCACCAAGATGCACGAAGAAATGTGGCGCGGAACGCTGCACGACGCGCACAAACATGCACAATCTGAAGAACCACGTGGCGAATACGTGCTGATTCTTGAAGGCGCGAAACCACCTGCACCACCAACTGATGAAGAGTTGAATCAAGCGTTACGCGATGAATTGAATACTGGTGCCAGCAAGAAAGATGCGGCCGCACGCGTAGCTGCAAAATATGGTGCACCAAAGCGCAAGGTATACGAACTTGCGCTCATGATCAAATAACGATCAGAGCGGGATTAAACCAATCTGACGCGATTGCGCGACAAGGTTTCCGTTTTCGTCCCAAATAATTCCGTCTTCTTCAAACATTCCACCTTGAATTTCTTTGGTGTTGAATTCGCAACGCAACGGGCCTGGTGCAGGAACTGTGCGAATATGCACAGTGAACTCCACCGTTGGCACCCAACCAGGAACTGCGAGCAAGTTAAATACTGGCGGCGGAAATGCGTCGGCCGCAAGCAACGCTGACAACGTGTCGTTAGGACGATCATCGGCAAATGCGAACCAGCCGCGCACACGGGGAATTCCATTGGGCTGACCAATTGCGAAACCGCGGTCGTCGGGGTGCAAGCGCATATCTAACTTGCTCATCAGCGCAAGCGGCACTGCTTCGCCTTCTGCTGTTCTGCGGCTGCATTCTTCAAACGATGGAATTTCGCATAGCGGAATTCCGTGATGTTGCATTCCGTCATCAACTGCTGGCGCTTCGCTGAATGCACCAAGTGCGCGAACAGCTTCACGACCACCAAACATCATCGAGGCACTCACAGTGGTGAACCTTCGTCCTTGCTTAATTATCTGAGTGTGAATTTCGAAATCTCCAGGTGGCAGTGGAGCTAGGTAATGCAGCGTGATTGAAATTGGATCGGGCCTGTTTGCTGCACTGCGCATTGCGTTTGCAAGCAGTGCCATTACATATCCACCATTTGCGTTTCCGCGAATGTCCCAACCGTCGTGTACTGCACCCAAGTACACGCCGTTGCCGTTATCGGTTACTGCTGTTGCTAAATCAAAGGCAAAAGTCACCCAGTCAGACTATTAGTGTGGATGCGTGACAAAGTTCAGCGCGACGACCCCTATTTATTACGTCAACGCCAAACCGCACCTGGGTCACGCGTACACCACCATCGTGGCCGATGCCGTTTCGCGCTGGCACCGCCTACTTGGCGAAGAAGTGCACCTGCTTACCGGCACCGACGAACATGGCCTGAAAATTCAACAAGCTGCCGATGCCGCCGGTGTTTCGCCAAAGGAATTCGCCGACTCCATTGCCCCACTGTTTGCCCAGGCTTGGGAACGCCTGAACATTACGCACGACGACTTCATTCGCACCACCGAGCCTCGACATGCTGCTGGCGTAAAGAAGTTGTTGCAGGCTTGCTACGACGCTGGCGACATTGAAGCCGACATGTATCGCGGTCAATATTGCGTGGCTTGTGAGGCGTACTTCATTGAAGAAGAACTCGTTGATGGCAAATGCCCCATTCACATGAAAGAAACGACGTATGTGGAAGAAGAGAATTACTTCTTCCGTTTGTCGCGTTTCGAAGATCGATTGTTGAAGTGGTACGAAGATCATCCGAATGCCATTACTCCTGGCTTCCGCATGAACGAAGTCATCGGTTTTATTAAGGGCGGGTTGCACGATTTCTCCGTAAGTCGTAAAACACTCACCTGGGGAATTCCATTGCCGTGGGACCCATCGCACGTTGCCTACGTATGGTTCGACGCGCTTGCCAACTACATCACTGCAGTTGGTTATGGCACCGACGAGAAAGCATTCGCCGAAAACTGGCCAGTGGATTATCACTTCATTGGCAAAGACATCATTCGTTTCCACTGCGTGTATTGGCCAGCAATGCTCATGAGCGCTGGCATCGAACCGCCGAAGGGCTGGGCCGTTGGTGGTTGGTTGCTGGTTGACGGTGAAAAGATGAGCAAAACCACGGGCAACGTGGTGAACCCACTCGACCTCATTGATGTTGTTGGTGTTGATGGCTTCCGCTATTACGTGTTGGCTGAAACCACGTACGGCAACGATGGCGACTTCAGTGACGAAGGTTTGATTAAACGCTTCAACAGCGACCTTGCAAACAACCTTGGCAATTTGGCTGCACGCGTAGCAACTGTTGTTGAAAAGAAGTGTGGCGGAGTTGGCCCTGCATCTTCCGCAAACAGTCCACTTGCAGAAATTGCAGCGACTGCCGTTGCAGAAACCTCGCAAGCGTGGGCAGCAGTGCAACCAAGCAAGGCGCTTGAAGCAACTTGGAAACTCATCGGCGCAACGAATTCGTATCTTGAAGACAACGAACCGTGGAAGATGGAACCAGGCGACGCAGTAAACACCGTGATGGGCGATGCACTTGAAGCTCTGCGCATCGTCACGATCCTTGCAAACCCTGCTCTGCCAACCACCACTCAGGAAATTTGGAACCGCATCGGCCTCACGGGCAACATCACCGACTTGCGAATTAACGCCGACACCAAGTGGGGTCAGTACACAGGCGGCACACACGTTGTGAAGGGCCAGCCTCTCTTCCCTCGACTCACCGCATGAGCCCAACTGTTGAGTGGATCGATACTCACTGCCACGTATACGAAGAAAACATTCCGGGCGGGCAAGTAAACGCAATCACTGCAGCACGTGAAGTTGGCGTGAGCAAAATGATCGTGATTGGAACCGACGCTGACACCACCCAACAAGCAATCGCCATAGCCGCTCAACATGAAAACGTGTGGGCAACTGTTGGCTTACACCCACACGATGCAAAGAACGGCATCGACACCATCACGCCATTTCTTGGATCGAACAAGGTAGTAGGCATTGGTGAATGTGGCCTCGACTATTACTACGATCATTCCGACCGCAAGGTGCAACGCGATGTTTTCGCTGCACAAATTCAGTTAGCCAACACGCACGATCTTCCCTTGGTCATTCACACGCGCAATGCCTGGCAAGACACGTTTGATGTGTTGGATGCCGAAGGAGTGCCTGCTCGAACTATCTTCCATTGCTTCACCGGCGACGAAGCCGAAGCACGCGCGTGTGTTGAACGTGGTGCATATTTGTCGTTTAGTGGAATCGTCACATTTAAAACTGCTGAAGACGTTCGCCGTGCAGCACTGTGGTGCCCTATCGATCATGTATTGCTTGAAACCGATGCACCATTTCTTGCACCTATTCCTCATCGCGGAAAACCAAATCAACCAGCGCTCGTGCCAATTGTTGGCACATTCATTGCCGACCTTCGCGGCGAACCCGTTGCGCAGTTTGCGCAACACACCACACGCAATGCTTGCCTTGCGTTTCCCGGCATTGCTCCGTAGCGTTTAGCCAGTGGTTCTTTCGGTTTACGAGCGTCGACGAATTGGAGCACTCTCCGTGCTCACCTTGTTCGCACTCACCGTGTTTTCCTTTGCCGCTGGTGGTTCTTCCTCAAGCACTTCAACTACAACGACAACTGTCCCTCCAGTGGTTGAAGACGAAATTCCAGAATCCGTCATTCTTGGTGGACCGCCACCCATTGCACCTTCTGGTTCTGCAGCAGTTGCCTACCCGGCCACAAGTAGCAACACTATTACCGGACGTGCGACGTTTACCGAACTTGGTTATTCGTCAAATCCCGTTTGCTTTTCAGCATTCACACCTGTTGGCGTTCAGCTAACGATCACCAATATCAACAACGGACGTTCGTTGAAATGCACCAGCGCATTCGGAGTGAATGTTCCAGCCGGAGTCACCGTGCAATTGAACTCAACTCAGTTCACGCAACTTGCCGACCTTATTGATGCACCGATTCCCGTAAAGATCACCTGGTGACACACTCTCACAACGACATTTCGCACCTGCTGAACAAGCACGGTCTTGCTCCGCGCAGAGCATTTGGTCAGAACTTCCTGGTCGATCCAAACACTGTGCGCAAAATTGCACGCCTAGCCAATGTTGGACCAAACGATTTCGTGCTGGAAATTGGTGCAGGACTTGGCTCACTTACGCTCGCGCTTGCCGAAACTGGCGCAACAATCGTTGCTGTTGAAATCGATAACGGAGTTGTCGAGGTGTTGCGCGATGTCGTAAAAGATCTACCAAACGTTGAGGTATTGCATGCTGATGCAATGCACCTGGACTGGCGTCCACTCGTTGAGCGTTCGCCAAAGTGGCACGTCATTGCCAACTTGCCATACAACGTGGCTACTCCACTTGTCGCCGACTTGCTCGACTACGCACCAGCAGTCGATCACTTGCTGGTGATGGTGCAAAAAGAAGTTGCAGAACGTTTCGTTGCCAAGCCGCGCACTCCGGCTTATGGCGCGGTCAGCGTGAAAATTTCGTATTGGGCAGACGCATTTATTGCCGCCGACGTTCCTGCCACTGTGTTTTTACCGAAGCCAAACGTTTCGTCGGCAATGGTGGACATACGACGCAAGGCGACACCTGCCGTTGACAATGTCGACCCACAGAAACTGTTTGCACTCGTGCGCACTGGTTTTGGTCAACGACGCAAAATGTTGCGCCGCTGTTTGTCCAACATGGTTACTCCGGCGCAGTTTGCTGCTGCTGGAGTTTCACCAGAGTCGCGTGCTGAGGAACTTGAAGTTGCCGATTGGGGCAGACTGTGCATTGCAACACAGGAAGCCTGACATGACCCACATCATTGCTCCAGCAAAACTCACACTGTCGCTCAAAGTCACTGGCGTGCGCGCAGATGGTTTTCATCTCATTGACGCCGAAATGGTGTCGCTCGAATTGCACGACGTTCTCACCATGAGCGAAGGCGAATCGGGAATGTCGGTGAGTGGACCATTTGCCAGTGGCGTGCCAACTGATGACAACAATCTTGTAGCGCGTGCATTGCAACTCTGCGGGAAGACTGCGCACGTTCACATTGAAAAAAACATTCCGCATGGCGGCGGACTAGGTGGGGGTTCCGCGGATGCCGCAGCAATTCTTCGCTGGGCTGGATACACCGACTTAAGTGCAGCCTCGCGACTCGGAGCAGACATTCCGTTTTGCATGGTTGGTGGCCGAGCGCGCGTTACAGGAATTGGCGAAATTCTTGAGTCTCTCCCATTTGTCGCGCGTGAAATCACCCTGGTGGTTCCACCATTTGGCGTGTCCACGTTGGCTGTCTACACAGCTTTCGATTCGCTTGGTGCGAAACATGAAGGACCAAACGATTTGGAACCCGCAGCAATTGCGGTTGAGCCTCGACTTGCAGAATGGCGCGATCGCATTCGTGAGGCCAGCGGGCAAAACCCAGTATTGGCGGGCAGCGGAGCAACTTGGTGGTTAGACGGTGCGCATCCACGCATTCATGAAGCGTTAAGCGAAGCAACCGTTGTTGTCACCCACACTCGCTCTTCATAGTTTCAAAGGCGAGGGGCGAAAACAGGGTTACTTGCGGCGCTGGTGGCGGGTACGACGAAGCATTTTCTTGTGCTTCTTTTTGCGCATCCGCTTACGACGACGTTTTACAAGTGAACCCATAGCGGACGACACGCTAGCGGGAACTCAGACCAAATAAGCAAACGGCTAAGGAATTGAGTACCGTGTAGCCGTCTCTCCGGGGTCGTTCAATGGCAGGACAACGGGTTTTGGTCCCGTTTATAGGGGTTCGAGTCCTCTCCCCGGAACTCGTGAAGTATTGCGAAGAAAGCCGAATCGGCCTCGCGATCTATGCTGGCACATGAATTGAGCCAACATATTTCTTGAGGGGGCCTCGTGAACAAAACAATTGACAAGGTCACCACGAAGCGAATGGCGTTGTACACGGGTCGCACGCACCCAGTGCTCGCTGAAGAAGTAGCTCAGCATCTTGAAGTGCAATTGGGCGAAGCAAACATTGTTGAATTCGCAAACGGCGAATTGCGTCCACGTTTTGGTGAATCAGTTCGTGGTGGAGATGTGTTCATTATGCAAACGCATTGCGGACACGAAGGTCGCAGCGTGAACGATTCCATCATGGAACAACTCATCATGATCGATGCCGCGTATCGCGCATCGGCAAAGCGCGTTACCGCAGTGTGCCCGTTCTATGGATACGCACGGCAAGACCGCAAAGCAGAAGGGCGCGAGCCAATTACCGCGCGCCTGATTGCCGACATGTTTAAAGCTGCTGGCGCTAAGCGCATGGTGTCCATCGACTTACACAGCGGACAGATTCAAGGTTTCTTTGAAGGCCCGGTCGATCACCTCACCGCAATTCCTGTTCTCGAAAAATACGTGCGTTCACATGCGCGCGACGGAGTGGTAATAGTTTCACCAGATGCTGGTCGCGTAAAAGTTGCCGAGCGATTTGCACAGCACCTTGCCGACATGAACGCAGACGTTGCATTCATTAACAAGCGTCGACCAAAGAACACTGCAAACGTTGCCGTTGCCAAAGAAGTAATCGGTGAAGTTGAAGGACGCTTGTGCATCCTTACCGACGACATGATCGACACCGGCGGAACCATCGTGAGCGCTGCAGAGTTGCTCATGAACCGCGGAGCAAAAGAAGTATGGGCCATGGCTACCCACGGCGTACTTTCTGGCCCAGCGATCGAGCGCCTCGAGAATTCGCCAATCACTCGCGTGGTGCTGACCAACTCGTTGCCACTTCCCGAGGAAAAGCGAATCGCCAAGATTGAAGTGCTTTCCGTGGCCAAAATCCTGGCCGATGCCCTGTCTGCAGTATTTGACGAAACCAGCGTCAGCGACCTGTTTGACGGCGAAAACCAGTCATAAAGCCCACTCTGCAATAGCCCTGGGCGGCTGTACACTGACCAGCCGTTGTATCTGCTGATTTTCACTACGTAAGTACGGAGTTTCGAACATGACCACCACATTGAAGACCAACGTTGGCCGCACGACAGGTAGCCCAGAGGCACGTCGTTTGCGCGGAGCCGACCACATTCCTGCGGTCATCTACGGAGCAGGTATGTCACCAGTGGCAATCACTGTTGAACGCCGCGACTTGCGCATTGCTTTGTCGGGTCCTGCAGGCACCAACACCATTCTTGAATTGCAAGTTGCTGACAAGACATACCCAGCAATCGTGAAGGACATGCAGCGCGACCCAGTGAAGCGCAACGTAAGCCATGTTGACTTCATGCAGATTGACCTCTCGAAGGAAATCGTGATGTCGGTTCCAATTCACCTCACTGGTACAGCAAAAGCTGTTGTGCAAGAAGGCGGACTTGTTGACCCAGCTGTTGACCGCATTGAAATTCGTGCAGCTGCAAACAACATTCCAAACGAAATCGTTATCGACGTCACCGACATGAACATGCACTCCATCATCCGCATGGAAGACATCGTGTTGCCAAAGGGTGTTACCGCTGTGTCCGACCCAGACTTGGTAGTCGTCACTGTGTTGGTAACGAGCACGCAATCTGACAAGCCAGCTGCTGCTGGTGAAGCCGCTGCTGGTGAAGCTCCGGCAGCCGGTGCTCCTGCTGCCGGCGATAAGCCAGCCGCTTCCTAATTTGTATGGCGCTGTTCGGTCGCGGTGAGCGACACGAGCGGCGAGGTACTCCTTACAGCGCACTCGTTGTAGGTGTAGGTAACCCGGGACGCAAATACGAAGGCAGCCGACACAACGTTGGTTTCGATGTCATTGAATTGCTTGCCTCACGCTTCAACACGTCGATGAAATCATCGCGCGACCGCGCACTGGTTGCTGAAGTGAACAACGATGGCGCTCGCTTTGTACTAGCTATGCCCACCACATATATGAATGAATCGGGAAATGCTGTTGGCCCACTCGCCCGCCGCTACGCAATTGATGAACCAGCAAACATCATCGTCATACATGACGAATTGGACTTAGAACCCGGAATAGTAAAAGTGAAAATTGGTGGCGGTCTGGCTGGACATAACGGCCTGCGCAGCATTTCATCGCACTTGAAAACTCAAGACTTCGTGCGTGTTCGAATTGGTGTTGGCAAACCGCCGTCGAAAGAAGATGGTGCCGATCACGTACTGTCTCGCGTACCTGCACACGAACGAAAAGTTCTTGACGTTTCAGTGCACCTGGCAGCAGATGCAGTGCAATTGATTCTTACGCAAGGCGCACAAGCCGCAATGCAACACATCAACGGCCGATAGTCGGCGCATCCACCATGTTGTTGCACGACCTTGCATTTACTGCCAGCCAAGAACCGGCTCTCGCTGCAATTGGTGGCAGAAATTCGGTACTTGCTTGTGCTGAGCAAGCGCGGGCGGCCATCATCGCCGCGCTCAGTGCACGGTCGCCTGGAAGCACCCTTGTAGTCGCCGCCCCAACGGGAACTGCGGCGCAACAACTGCACGACGACATTGTGCAGTTTCTTGGTGCAGATAACGCATTGATGTTTCCCGCATGGGAGACACTTCCATTTGAACGAGTAAGCCCAAGCGTTGAAACGATGGGCCGTCGTCTTGAAGTGCTGTGGCGCTTGCGCAGCGAAAACCCGCCAAAGGTTGTACTTGGTTCGGTTCGCGCGCTGTTGCAAAAACTTGGGCCAGGTGCGACGACACTCCAGCCGATCATCATTAAGCCTGGCGATGAAATTGATTCTGAACAGTTGCTTGCCAAGCTGGTGCACGACGGATATCGCCGCGAAGAAATTGTTGAACATCGTGGCGAAGTTGCTCGTCGCGGCTCAATCATCGACGTGTTCCCCAGCACTGCAGACACGCCAATTCGTATCGACCTGTGGGGAGACGAAGTAGACCGCCTCACGTCGTTCAATGTGAATGATCAGCGCAGCACCGACGACCTGACTGAAGCAAGAATCTTTCCTGCGCGCGAACTTCAATTAGATGAGGCTGTAACCGAACGTGCGCGCGCCTTAGTTGCAAGCGAGCCGTGGGGTCGTGAACACTGGGACAGACTCGCCGATGGTTCCAACTTCGAAGGTATGGAAAGTTGGCTTCCGTGGCTCATCGAACGCGAACAATTAATTACTGATGTTTTGCCTACATCAAGCGAACTCATTTTTGTTGATCCAAAGCGCATGCGTGACCGAGCAAAAGATTTGCTTGCAGAAGAAGATGACCTTGCAAAAGCACTAGCAAGCACGTGGGCTCGAGATGCGCAGCGTTCATTCCCTCGCCTACACCTAGACATCGATCATTTGTTTGGACCATCGCAGTCGTTAAACGCATTGTCGCTGTCGCTTCCATCTGAAGCAATCGATGCGCCAACCGTGCAGTCAACTGGGTGGGGTCAGGCAACGAGTGACGCTGAAGCAACTGCCAAACGCGTTCAGCAACTCATCACCGACAAGTGGACCGTGGTTATTGCTGCCGAAGGCGAAAGTTCGGCACAGCGACTGCTGGAAGTGTTTACACAACATGGCGTAGTTGTACGCGACCTCAGCAAGAGCAAGGAAGCCGACCTCAGTAAGCCCGGCACGTATGTGGTGGTTGCCCCACTGCATCATGGCTACTCATTACCGCAGGTCAAGCTTGCAGTAATTGCAGAAACCGACCTCACCGGGCGCCGTCGCACACACCGCCAGCCACGCGTGCGCAAGCGCGACACCACTTCGGTGTTCCAAGACTTGAAGCCTGGCGACTACGTAGTTCACCATTATCACGGCGTTGGAAAATACGAAGGAATGGTAAAGCGCACTATCGGTGGCTCCGAGCGCGACTACTTACTTCTTGCGTATAAAGACGGCGACAAGCTCTATGTTCCAACCGACCATATTGATGCGGTTCGCCAATACATCGGCGGAGACTCGCCAACCCTGCACCGACTTGGTGGACGCGACTTCGCGCGCGCAAAGCAACGCGTGCGCTCAGCGGTTCGCGAAATTGCCCAAGAACTTGTGGTGTTGTACCAGCGAAGAGTGAACGCAGTTGGTCACGCTTTCAGTGAAGACACACCATGGCAACACGAAATGGAAGGCGCGTTCCCGTTCGTTGAAACTCCAGATCAACGAACAGCAATTGAATTAGTAAAGGGCGACATGGAACGCAACGTTCCGATGGACCGCTTGGTGTGTGGCGATGTTGGTTTTGGCAAAACCGAAGTGGCCGTACGCGCTGCGTTCAAAGCCATTCAAGATGGCAAGCAAGTTGCGGTTCTCGTGCCAACCACCCTGCTTGCATCACAACACGCAAACACCTTTGCCGAACGATTCCGCGGCTACCCAATTCGTGTCGAATCGCTTTCACGATTTCTTACCAACTCGCAAGCGAAAAAGGTTCTTGCAGGTGTTGCCAGTGGCGAAGTTGACTGCGTCATTGGCACACATCGGTTGCTGCAAGAGGGTGTGAAGTTTAAAGATCTTGGATTACTTGTTGTAGACGAAGAGCAACGCTTTGGTGTATCGCACAAAGAAATGATGAAGAAGCTCAAAACAAACGTTGACGTACTGACATTGACCGCGACACCAATACCTCGCACACTCGAAATGAGCCTGGTGGGAATTCGTGACATGTCGTTACTGCAAACCCCACCTGCCGATCGTCAACCAATTCTCACCTTTGTTGGCGAAGATGACGAGCGAGTCTCAACCGAAGCAATTCGTCGTGAACTATTGCGCGATGGACAGGTGTTCTGGGTGCACAATCGCGTACAAAGCATTGAGCAGCGGGCACAAGAACTTCGCGAGCTTGTTCCAGAGGCTCGCATTGCGGTTGCACACGGACAAATGGAAGAAGGACGCCTCGAGCAAATCGTGATCGATTTCTGGGAAGGCAAATTTGATGTGTTGGTATGCACCACCATCATTGAAAGCGGAATCGACATGCCAACGGTAAACACTCTTGTCGTTGAGCGCGCCGACCTGCTCGGGCTTGGGCAGTTACATCAAATTCGCGGACGCGTTGGCCGAAGTGGTTCGCGTGCATACGCGTACCTGTTTCATCCGCGCGACAAAGTGTTGTCTGAAGACGCATACGAACGACTCAAGACCATCGGTGAAGCAACCGAATTGGGAAGCGGTTTCAAAATTGCCATGCGCGACTTGGAAATTCGAGGCGCAGGAAACATGTTGGGCGAGGCGCAAAGCGGTCACATTGCCGCCGTCGGATATGACTTGTACTGCCAGCTCGTCACTGAAGCAGTGTCTGAGATGAAGGGCGAAGATATTCCGCCAATCGTTCCAGAGCTCAAGCTTGATGTTGCCACCAATGCATACTTGCCAACCGATTACGTGTCGAAGGAAGAATCTCGTCTTGATGCCTACCGCAGGCTCGCGGCAGTTACGAAACATTCAGACGTTGCAGATATTCGCGATGAATGGATTGACCGCTACGGTCCACTTCCTGAAGCCGCACTCGCACTGATTCGTGTTGGAGAATTGCGCGCCGAGTGTCATCGAATTGGTCTGCGCGAACTTGTTGTTGCCGATGGCCGCGCACGTTTACTGCCTGTTTCGCTGAAGGCAAGTCAACAAATGCGCCTCACTCGACTTGTAAAGAACAGCGAATGGAACGAGCAGACCAAGCAACTCAGCGTCACGCTTCCCCGTGCCCCACAAGGCAAACAAGCAGACGCTGGACATGTTGACTATTTGGTGTCGTTCCTGCAGGAACTCTTTGACGACAACTAGGCTTTACTAAATGTCACGTACCTCCCGTAAGTCAGTTCGTTCACTCGCAGTTGCATGTGTTGCAATGATTTCTCTCGCCAGTTGTGGCGGAAGCTCAAAAAATGATGCGGCCTCTGTAGACGGCTCTGTAATCGCCAAAACAACGCTCGAAACTGCTCTTACGCAACTCTCTGATGCTGGTCAGATCAAGCTTGAAAATGGCGTCGTACCAATGGACGCTGTTCGCTCCGTTCTTGCAGCAATCATTCGTGGCGAAGCAACCAAGCAAATTCTTGCTCAGTACAAGGTGACCGTTACCGACGCAGACACCAAAGCAGTAGTCGACCAGGTTTCGCAAGATGCTGGCTACGACAAGCTTGGCAAAGAATTAAAAGACCTCATCATTGGACTGAACAGCGGCGACCTTGCACTTGCGCGTGTGAAGGCTCCCTCGGAAGCCGACATTGAAAAGATGTATAACGAATCACCTGCATCAGTTGGCGCAATGTGCGCCGAACACATCTTGGTAAAAGATGAATCAACCGCAAAAGAAGTCATTCAAAAGTTGAACGACGGTGGTGACTTCAAGAAACTTGCTGGTGAATACAGCACCGAGCCAAATGCCGCAACTACTGGCGGAATTCTTGGCTCAACTGATGGCGATTGCATTTCGCTTTCCGACTACCAATCACAATTCGACTCAGCATTCACTGCAGGCGCTCTCAGCGCAAAAGTTGGCGTACCAACTGGCCCAGTGAAATCAAGCTTCGGCTACCACGTCATCATGATTCGTCCGTTCGCCGACATCAAAGCGTCACTTGTCATGATGTTGTCGAAGTCGCCAGGAATGTTGTTGATGACCGGTTTCCTTGCAACGCACGAAGTAACCATTGCGTCTGAGTACGGTCGCTGGGATGCAGCAACCGGAAAAATCACCGACCTGTAAATTGCGCACGACATGAGCAATCGCACTTCGATTGGTCGTGTTGTCATTGTTGGGCTAGGACCAGGGCCACGCAACACTGTTACGGAAGCAACGCTGCAAGCAATTGCATCAATTCAGCACCAATTTGTTCGTACCAGACAGCACCCAACCGCCGACCTGCTTCCTACCGCACAGAGTTTCGATCATTTTTATGAATCGCTACCAACGTTCGACGACGTGTATGCAGCAATTACCGAAACGCTTGTTGCGGCAGCCACTGAATTTGGTGAAGTTCTGTACGCAGTGCCTGGCTCGCCGCTGCTTCTGGAAACCAGCGTGACCCAACTTCGTGCCGACTCACGAATTGACGTGCAGGTTCTGCCGGCCATGAGCTTTCTCGATCTTGCATGGGAAGCACTTGGTATCGACCCCGTGAATGCAGGAGTTCGTTTAATTGATGGCCACCGGTTTGCTGCAGAAGCAGCAAATGAACGCGGACCGTTGCTTGTTGCCCAAGTGCACGCCGACTGGGTGTTGTCCGATGTGAAGTTGTCGTTCGATGATGCAGTTGGCGATGAACCAGTCGTACTGCTGCACCACCTTGGTCTCCCCGACCAACGTGTTGAACACACCACATGGCAAGAACTGGATCGCGTTCTTCCTGCAGACCACCTCACCACGTTGTACATTCCCCAACTTGCTCAGCCCATCGCCGGTGAAATGGTGAAGCTGCACCAACTTGCACGCACATTGCGCGAGCAATGCCCATGGGACATAGAGCAAACACACGATTCGCTCATCAAGCACTTACTTGAAGAAACGCACGAGGTGGTTGACGCCATCAACGAACTCGATGCCGACGACCCAGCAACCGATGACGCGCTCATTGAAGAACT
Organism: Ilumatobacteraceae bacterium; assembly: GCA_023263695.1. Lineage (GTDB taxonomy): Bacteria > Actinomycetota > Acidimicrobiia > Acidimicrobiales > Ilumatobacteraceae > UBA3006. Next base: position 3,449 of record JALQUZ010000024.1, on the reverse strand, counting down.
TGGCGACTTGTTGTACCAAGTTGAATTTCACGCCACGATCGCCGAACAAGAAGGCAGGTTTACACTTGCTGATGTTGCTCGCTCTATTCATGACAAGTTGGTGCGTAGGCATCCACACGTTTTCGGTGATGTTGTTGCAAACAGTTCAAACGATGTGGTGAGCACCTGGGATGAAGTGAAGCGCCAAGAGCGCCAAGCGAGCGACACGAAGTCAGACTCTGTGTTTAGTGGAGTTGCGAAAGCCGCACCTTCACTGTCGTATGCGACCAAACTGCAAAAGCGGGCAGCCGATGTGGGATTCGATTGGCCTAATGCAGATGGTGCTTTCGACAAGATTCGCGAAGAGTCCGCCGAAATTCGCGATGCTCTTGCTCAGCATGCCAACCCAGAAGCGGTGCGCATGGAGCTTGGCGATTTGCTGTTCAGCGTGGTGAATTTGTCGCGACACTTGGGCCATGATGCCGAAACTGCGTTACGTATTGCCAGCGATAAGTTCCGTACCCGCTTTGAACACGTTGAGGCGCTTGCAGCCGAGCGAAACATTGACTTACATGCCGTTGACCTTGCCACACTTGACGCACTGTGGGATGAGGCTAAAGCACAGAAGTGATCGTGAATTCGTGCGCTGACTAGCGTGTAGTCATGAGCACTATCGAGCACGTAGTCGGTCGCGAAGTTCTGGACTCTCGCGGAAACCCAACGGTTGAAGTTGAAGTCACTTTGCAATCCGGTGCACGCGGACGAGCCATTGTCCCTTCGGGTGCATCTACTGGCGAACACGAAGCGGTAGAACTTCGCGACGGTGGCACTCGCTATTTGGGTAAAGGCGTGCAAAAAGCAGTCGGCAATGTGAATGGCCCTATTGCAGTTGCGCTAGTTGGCGCAGACGCTTCAAGCCAACAAACCATTGACGAATTGATGCTGTCACTCGATGGCACATCGAATAAATCAAATCTTGGAGCAAACGCAATTCTTGGAGCAAGCCTCGCCAATGCACATGCTGTCGCTAACGAACGCAGCTTGCCGCTGTACAAATCCATTGGCGGCGAAGCAGCATGTGTATTGCCAGTACCGATGATGAACGTGTTGAACGGCGGAGCACATGCCGACAACAACGTGGACTTGCAAGAGTTCATGGTGATGCCAATTGGTGCAACATCATTTTCTGAAGCGTTGCGTTGGGGTGTCGAGACGTATCACACGCTGAAGTCCATTTTGCACAAACGAAAAATGGCAACTGCAGTTGGTGACGAAGGTGGATTTGCACCAAACCTCGCAAGCAACGAAGAAGCGATTTCAATTTTGGTGGAAGCAATTGAAGCCGCAGGCTTCACACCTGGCAAAGACATTTCCATCGCGCTCGACCCAGCCATGAGCGAATTGTTTAAAGATGGCAAGTACCACCTGTCCGGCGAAGGAAAAGTATTGACGAGCGACGAGCTCGCCTCGTGGTGGGACATGCTTGCCAGCAAATACCCAATCGTGTCTATTGAAGACGGAATGGCAGAAGACGACTGGGACGGATGGTCCACGCTCACACAAAAACTCGGCAACAGAATTCAACTTGTTGGTGATGACCTATTTGTCACCAATGTTTCGCGCCTGCAGCGCGGCATTACCGAACACGTTGCCAACAGTGTGTTGGTGAAGGTCAATCAAATTGGCACGCTGACCGAAACACTGAACACCATTGCGCTTGCTACGAGCAATAACTACACCAGTGTCATGAGCCACCGCAGTGGAGAAACCGAAGATGCCACCATCGCCGACCTTGCCGTGGCAACAAACTGTGGCCAGATTAAAACTGGAGCCCCTGCTCGCAGCGACCGTGTTGCCAAATACAACCAATTGCTCCGAATCGAACACGAGCTCGGATCAAAAGCCCAGTTCATGGGCAAGGCTGCTCTCGCACCACGCAAATAGCCAGCCGAACTTTGGAGATGACGCAATTGCGACATCTCCAAAGGCCAGAATAGAGAGATGGCAACCACCGAAATTCGACTCGTTCGCAGTCGCAAACTTCGCGTGGCCAGTACTCCCCTCGCAATCGGAGTCATCATTGCGCTCGTGGTTGCGATGTCGGTGTTTCCTGTTCGCTCGTATATCAACCAGCGCAATCTCATCGCACAAAAAGAAATTGAATTCGCCCAGTACGAAGATGTCATCGAAAACCTGCAAGACCAGGTGACCTACCTAAAAACTGAGGCAGGTCTGCAAGACGCTATTCGCACCCAACTTGGCTACCTCCGGTTCAACGAGCGACGCTTGCCAATGATGGATATGCCAGCCCTCTCTACGGCCCTCCCAGAGCGTTGGCCGTACACCATTGTTTCCACCATGTTGTTGGTGCGCAGTCTTGAGTCTGCGAAAAAGGCTGCCGAGGGCGAAATTTCCCTACAGCCGTTTACCCCCTAACCTGTCCTCAGACAATCGTTAGGAGATTTTGTGGCTGGAAGCATTCTTGGAAACCGCGTACTTCGCAAAGAGGACCCAAAGTTTCTCACAACAGGTGGCGTATACGTAGACGACCTCAATAGTGAACCACTTCTTGTCGGTGCACTTCACGCAACCTTTGTTCGATCGACAGTTGCTCACGCCAACATATTGGGAATTGATGTTGCTGACGCTTTGGAATCTCCTGGCGTCGTTGCGATTTATACGGCTGCTGATCTCGGTCTTGAACCAGTTGCCGCAACCTTTAATCCGATGGCCAAGCGCACGTTGCTTGCGAGTGGAAAAGTTCGCTACGTAGGCGAACCAATTGCTGTTGTACTTACCAAACTTGCAAACCAAGGCGAAGATGCTGCCGAGAAGGTCATTGTTGATTACGACACGCTTGAAGTATTAATCGACATCGAACAAGCAATGACCAGCACCACACATATTTACGAGGAGTGTGGCAGCAACGTCGTGTTCGACAGCACAGCCATTGGCATGCCAGACAACACGGGCGACGCAATGTTTGCCGACTGCGAAGTTGTCGTGAAAGGTCGCTTTGTAAACCAACGAGTTGCACCATGCCCACTTGAAGTGCGTGCATCTGCTGCGGTGTGGGACAACGACGGTCGACTCATTCAATGGATGTCCACACAACACGCACAAGGTGCTCGCGACACCATCCAAGCCTCCAATGGTCTCGAAGCCGGAAAGATTCGTGTCATCACTCCAGACGTTGGTGGAGGTTTCGGCGCAAAGATCGGCGCTTATCCAGAAGAACTCGTTCTTGGTGCCGTTGCTAAAAAAGCCGGTGTCCCAATTCGTTGGCTAGAAACCCGCAGCGAATCGATGACCGCTCTCGGCCATGGTCGCGCGCAAATCCAGTACGTCACCATTGGTGGAACCAAGGCCGGCAAAGTGACTGCATACCAAATGCACGTGTTGCAAGACTCTGGCGCATGGGTTGACATTGGCGCAATTCTTGCCCCATTCATGACCCGCCCAATGGCTTC
>JALQUZ010000023.1 GCA_023263695.1 Ilumatobacteraceae bacterium | reverse complement strand
GGCTTGCGGCTCAAGCCGCAGGCCTCGTTGAATAATGCGGCATGTGGTGTGTTGGTTATATTCGGCAAGTGTTACTGCCCAACCGTCACGTCCAGCGCGCGCTGTACGGCCAGAGCGATGCAAGTACGTCTTCACATCTAGAGGTGGCACATAGTGAATAACTACTGCAACATCGTCAATGTCAATGCCGCGGGCTGCAACATCGGTTGCGACCAAAATCTTTAGTTCATTTTTTTCAAACTTGCTCAACGCTTTTTCGCGCGCGGTCTGTGGCATGTCACCGTGCAATGCCGATGCATTTGCACCAAGCTTCTGCAGCGCTTCAGCAACTTTGTCGCACACGCGCTTTGTGTCGCAGAACACCACGGTTTGACCATGCGCTGCAGCAATATTGGCAATTACACGATCTTTATCCATGTGGTGAATTGCCAAAAACAAATGGCGCATCGTTCCAACCGTGTCGGTTGGTGAGTCAATGGATATTTCTTTCGGGTCTTTCATGTACCGCTTCACCAAGTTGCCAACTTGGCCATCGAGAGTTGCCGAAAACAACATGGTTTGATGCTCGCCAGTGACGTGGCGCATTATCCATTCCACTTGCGGCATGAAACCTTCGTCCGCCATGCGGTCGGCTTCGTCAATTGCCACAACTTGAATTGCACTCAGGTCACACTCGTTTGACTTCATGAGGTCAATGAGGCGCAATGGTGTTGCAACAATGATTTCCACGCCTTGTTCAATGTCAACCACTTGCTTGTGCCTGTCGGCGCCACCGTAAACAGCAAGCACGCGAATGCCGCACTCTTTGCCAATTGGCCCGAGCACTTCAGAAACCTGAAGCGCCAGCTCACGAGTTGGAACCAGCACTAGGCCGTGTGGCTTTCCAGAGGCAGCTGGTGAAGAAATTTTTGACATCATCGGCACACCGAAGGCCAGGGTTTTGCCCGAGCCTGTGCGAGCGCGGCCGCACACGTCGTGACCAGCGAGCGCTACAGGAATTGCCTCTGTCTGAATGGCGAACGGGCCAGCAAAGCCCGCTGCAGCAAGCCCTGCGTCGATGTTGGCAGGTACTCCTAGGTCGGCGAACCCAGTTGGTGTGGTCACCGTGGTTGCCGGCTTGGAGTTGTTCTGAGGCGTCGTCACGAGTGCTGTCACGCTACCAACCATCTCCGAGCGCCAAAGAGATAGTCGGAAATAGTGTGCAGAGCCGTCAAAAACTTATAAAGTCAAAATTCTGTATATCACGACCCTAAGGAGGTGCTCATGCCAATCGACAATTTCAAGTCCGAGGAATCATTCCTGGAGAATCGCCATACCAGTATCGAGCCAACCTTCACCGGTCGCAAAGGAATTGCGTACGACTGGCAGCAGTTGCTCATCCCTTCGGAAACAGTATTTGAAGCTTCGCTTGAAACATTGTTGAGCGCAATCGATGCAGGTGACCAGATGTCGCCGACTGCGTCGAAGTGAACGCACCAGCTTCCGCAACATTCCAACATCCAAAGCGCACTTTGGTGCTCGGCTGTGGTTCTGTTGCGCAATGCGCGATTCCATTGATGATTCGCGATCTGAATTTTGATCCAAAAACCATCACCATTGTTGACACCCGAGACAATCGCCACCGTATTGCCGATGTTTTAGCAATGGGTGTGAGTTACGAACTAGACGGCGTGACTCGCGAAAACCTTGATTCGTTCCTCAGCGCACGTGTTGGCAATGGCGACATCTTGCTCGACCTCGCCTGGAACATTGATGGTCCAACCATTATTGAATGGTGTCGCGATCATGGCGTTCGCTACTTAAACACTTCAGTGGAGTTGTGGGACCCGTACCACGACATGCAAACCACGACCCCGCAAGATCGCACGTTATATGTGCGTCATCAAGAAATGCGCAAGATGATCGAGCGTTGGGGTTCAAATAACGGTCCATCGGCAGTTGTCGAACATGGTGCAAACCCAGGCATGGTCAGCCACTTGGTGAAGCTCGCACTCGTCGACATTACGACTGCATTGCTGAAAGATGGCAAAGCAGGAAGCCGCGCTGCTGGTTTGCAGGCTGCACTCGAAGCCGAGCAGTTCAATGTGCTTGCACAACTGACTGGCACCAAAGTCATTCACATAGCCGAACGCGACACGCAAATTACCAACAAGCCAAAAGAAGTCAACGAGTTTTGCAATACGTGGTCGGTTGAAGGTTTCTACGAAGAAGGCATTGCTCCAGCAGAACTTGGTTGGGGCACACACGAAAAGTGGATGCCAAAAAATGCGCACGAACACCACGATGATGGTCCGCGCAACCAAATCTGCATTGCGCAACCCGGAATGGAGACATGGGTGCGCAGTTGGGTACCAAGTGGACAAAACTTCGGCATGGTTATTCGCCATGGCGAGTCGTACACCATGTGTAAACACCTCACGGTGAAAAACGCTGATGGCACCGATGCCTACCGACCAACCGTGCACTACGCGTATCACCCATCCGATGCCGCAATCGACAGCGTGTTGGAACTTCGCATGCGTAATTGGAAAATGCAAGACCGCGAACGCATTTTGAACAACGAAATCATTAGCGGTCGCGACGAACTCGGCGTGTTGCTCATGGGCCATGACTACAAGTCGTGGTGGACAGGTTCGTTGCTTGACATCGACCAAGCGCGCAGCATTCTTCCAGGCCAAAGTGCAACCACGTTGCAAGTAGGTGGCTCGGTAGTTGCAGCGGTTCGTTGGTTGCTCACCTACCCAACTGCTGGCGTTTGTGTGCCCGATGATTTGCCATGGCGTGAACTTCTGGAATGGACAAGCCCGTACATTGGCCCTATTCATTCGGCAGCTGCTGACTGGACCCCATTGTCCGAGCGCTTCGATCCTTTCCCAGGATTTGGCAATGATGACAGCCTGTTGGACCACTCAGACCCTTGGCAGTTCGCCAACTTTCTGAGTCCAACTCCCCGCTAGAACCACCGCTAGGCTGGATTCATCATGCAATCGCAAGTTTTGGACCTTCTACTTACATAACGGCGCCAGCCCCATATCCGCTGTCGCCGAAACCCTCTGAACCGAAAGGTCAGGGGGTTTTTTCATTACCGAGAAAGAAACGCACCATGGCCCCAAAGCCCGTAACTCCAAAAAAGATGCCATTCGAAAAGTACACACCGTTTATCCCGATGGTGTTGAAGGACCGCACGTGGCCGAACAACGTCACTACCAAGGCACCGCTGTGGTGTTCAGTAGACCTTCGCGACGGCAATCAAGCACTCATCGACCCAATGGACCCAGAGCGCAAGTTGCGCATGTTCAACACGCTCGTGAAAATGGGTTTTAAGGAAATTGAAGTTGGCTTCCCTTCTGCATCGCAGCCAGATTTCGATTTCGTTCGCTTGCTCATTGAGCAAGACCTCATTCCAGACGATGTCACTATTCAAGTTTTGGTGCAGTGCCGCGAAGACTTATTAAAGCGTACTTACGAGTGCTTGAAGGGTGTGAAGCGCGCCATTGTGCACTTCTACAACTCCACAAACCCTCTGCAACGCCGTGTGGTGTTTGGACTCGACAGGCAGGGCGTAATTGACATTGCAGTAAAGGCTGCGCAGTTGTGCAAAGACTTAGAACACTTGCTTCCAGAAACCGATGTGCGTTACGAATATTCGCCAGAAAGTTTCACGCTGACCGAGCCAGAGTTTGCCATTGAAATTTGCGAAGCGGTGATGGCAGTTATTCAACCAACCAGCAGCAAGAAACTTATTTTGAACTTGCCAGCAACAGTTGAGTGCTACACGCCAAATGTGTACGGCGACGTTATTGAATGGTTTATTCGCACTATTGCTAAACGCGACACGGTGATTATTTCGCTGCACCCGCATAACGACCGTGGATGCGCAGTTGCAGCAGCCGAGTTTGGTGTGATGGCAGGAGCGGATCGCGTTGAAGGAACGTTGTTCGGCAACGGCGAGCGCACAGGCAACGTCGACCTCATCACGTTGGCCATGAACTTGTTTGTTAACGGCGTAGACCCAGAACTCGACATCACCGACATTGACGCGTTACGCCGCGATGCCGAGTATTGCAATCGCCTTCCTGTTCCTGAACGCCAGCCATACGTTGGTGACTTGGTGTACACCGCGTTTTCGGGCAGCCACCAAGACGCCATCAAGAAGGGCTTCGAAGCGCTTTCTGACAACTACGACCAGTGGGGTGTTCCCTACTTGCCGCTTGACCCAAAGCATGTTGGACGAACATACGAATCTGTTGTTCGCGTGAACAGCCAGTCGGGCAAGGGTGGCGTTGCGTACATCATGAAAGCCGAACACGGTTTCGATCTTCCTCGTCGTTTACAAATTGAGTTCTCGCAAAACATTCAACACATCACCGAAGACTCGGGAACAGAAATCAGCCCAATGATGTTGTGGGATGCATTCAAACACGAATACCTACCGGAATTCCCTTCATACAACTTGGTCAGTCACGAACTGAAGAGTGAGTCGGTCTCAGGTCATACTGAGATCTCCGCTCAAATCGACATCAACGGCACCCGACAAACATTCATTGGTAAGGGCAACGGCCCTATCGACGCATTCGTGCATGCCATTCGTGGCCAGTTCAGTGGCAACCTTGACGTGAAGGACTACACCGAGCACGCACTAGGTCAGGGTTCGCAAGCCACCGCGGTTGCCTACGTTGAAACCGGCGACGACAGCGGTCACAACCGATGGGGCGTGGGCATCGACCCAAACACCATTACGGCGTCACTGCGCGCAGTACTCAGCGCGTTTCAACGCCACGAGGCAACTCGCAAACACAAATAGTCCTTCAACTACTGTTGAGGCATGCGCGTAACCGTAGATTTCGACATGTGCGCGTCAACAGGTGGATGTGTGCACCAAGCACCTACGGTGTTTGAAATTCGCGATGATGGAATGCTGCATATCCTTCAAGAGGAACCAGGCGAAGAACTTCGCGCACAAGTAACTGCCGCCGAAGAACTCTGCCCCACTGGCGCCATTTCGATTGCTGATTGAAACTAACCATGTCGTTTTATTCAAAACTCAGTGCCGCCTGGGCAAAAACTGATTCAGCACTCTGCGTAGGGCTAGACCCCGACATCAACAAGCTTCCTGCACACCTTAAAAATGACCCACTCGGTATTGAAAAGTTTTGTATCGACATTGTTGACGCAACCGCCGACATCGTGTGTGCATTTAAGCCACAAATCGCCTACTTCGCTGCTGTTGGCGCAGAAGCACAACTACAGACCGTATGCGACCACATTCGCACGCAATACCCTCATGTGGTGTTGATCCTGGATGCCAAACGTGGAGACATCGGCGACACCGCTGCGTTGTATGCACGCGAAGCATTTGAGCGGTATCAGGCAGACGCTGTCACCGTTAACCCATATTTAGGCACCGATTCACTGATGCCATTTCTGCAAACTGCAGGAAAAGGAACCATCGTGCTGTGCCGTACTTCAAACAGCGGTAGCGGTGAGTTTCAGTCGAAGATGGTAAATGGAACATCGCTGTACAAACATGTAGCGATTGCGGCGGCATCAACATGGCGCGATATCGGCGACACCGCATTGGTCATGGGTGCTACGTACCCGCAAGAACTTGCTGAAGTACGTGGCATTGTTGGCGATATGCCACTCCTCGTTCCCGGAATTGGCGCACAAGGTGGCGACATTGTTTCAGCGGTGCGCGCTGGACGCAACGATGAAGGAACTGGTCTAATCATCAATTCATCTCGTGCAGTGTTATACGCCAGCAGCAGCGAAGACTTCGCTCAGGCCAGTCGTGTTGTTGCAATTGACACACGAGATGCAATTCGCACAGCAAACAACTAACCTGCCTCACGTGCCAAACCCCTTTCTCTCCCCCGAATGGATTGCCGAAGCACGGCTCATTCGCACCAAGTTTGAAGGCCAAGCGCCGAAAATTCCCGTGTCAATTCGCATGAATCAAGTGGTGAAGAATGTGCCATTTGGCGATGGAGTCATTCATAGCCATATTGATACTTCATCTGGTGAACTCGTAATGGACTTGGGCCATCTCGATTCCCCAGATCTCACGGTGACCACCGATTACGCAACTGCCCGAGCAATTTTTCTAGAGCAAGACCCGCAAGCAGGAATGCAAGCATTTTTATCGGGCAAGATAAAAGTTGACGGTGATATGACCAAGATGATGCAAATGCAGATTGCTATGCCAAAAGATGACTTGGCAGATCAGGTTGCAGCCGAAATCATGGCCATCACGTCAACACTTTAATTTTCGGTTGAGCGAACCAAACTTGCAGTGATGATTGCTGCGATGGTTGCGACTACGCCAATAAGCAATCCGTACGAGTAACTCACTACTTTTCCGCTGCTTTCCGTAATGTCGTGCACGGCAATCATCAGTGCTCCACCGAGTACAGCACCCATCTGCGACATCAGTTGCTGCATAGCACTTGCAACTCCCATGTCGCTTTCTTTCACCGAAGCTGCAAGAAGGGCTGTTAGCGAAGGCGCTGCAATTCCCATACCGAATCCGGTGAGTGAAAGTCCAAGCACAACTTTCCAATCACTGTTTGGCGACTGCACCGAGATCAGCGCAACCATCGCGAGCAGAATCATGAATGCGCCAAGCATTCCTGTTTTACGCTCGCCAAGCCTTCCCACAAAAAATCCTGCAAACGGAGCAATCAGTGAAAACGTCAATGGTCGCGAAATAACAAGCCACCCAATGTGAGATGGCGAATAATCCAGAGCATTTTCAAGCATTTGCGGAACCAGCAAGAAACTGCCCATGTATGCCATGTTCATCAGACCCTGAGTAACAACTGGAAATGCAACGTTGCGAGTTTTCAGCCACTTCACTGGCATCAACGGATCATTTGCCACAGTTTCAACTCGATAGAACAATAGCAACGCACAAATACCAGCGATTCCAGCGCCAAGTGTTTGCGGGCTTGTCCAACCCCACGAGTTACCACGGTTGATGGTGAGCAGAATAAGAACCGCTCCAGCACCAAGCGTAAGTGAACCTTTCACATCAAATCGCACGTTGTCGCGACGATCGGTTTCTGGCAACAATCGCCACGAAACTATTGCTCCAAGCAAACTCAGCGGCGCCTGAACCATGAAGATCACTCGCCACCCAAAGATTTCAACAAGCGGTGTACCTGCAACAACACCAATAACCGGAGCACCTGCCGTTACGAAACTCCAATATCCAAGTGGACGGACGCGTTCGTCGGCGCGGAACATTCGATTGATGTACGCCATCGCAGCCGGTCCCGTTGCCGAACCCGACGCAGCGCTGAGCGTGCGAAACCCAATAAGTGAAATGTCATTCCACGCAAATGCGCTAGCTAATGAAAATATGGCTGCGCCAGCAAGTCCAAAGACAAACACTCGCTTATGGCCCCAGAGGTCTCCTGCTTTTCCAAATGCCGGGCCAACTACGCCGAACGCAAGTAGTGGTCCAGTAATTGTCCAACTCATGATGGTTACGGTGCTGCCCAAGTCATCGGCAACGGTTTTGAGCGACACCACTAACAAGGTGATAGTGAAGCTCACTGTGAATACGCTGGCGAGCAACACGCCAAGCGTGGCTTTGCGGTGCGTTAGCCCAACACGCTTCTTAATTCGATGCTTTAACAGCGATGACCACGGAATGACTGAAATCTCGTCAACTCCGCCAGAGTCAATTACTCCAGGTTCGTTATGTGCAGAAGGCGGAAGATGTTCGTCGCGTTGCACGGATTACACCGTACCTGCGATGCCTACGGCGAAGTGATATTCAGGTGCGATTATCGATTAAGGAAAGACAAGATCGACAGTCGCACCACGTGCCACCATCGCATTATTTTTCACTGACTTTCCAGCAATCAAGGCTTGTTTCAACTTGCTCTTCTGATTGCCTGTGACACTTCCCACAACAAAGCCAGCGTCTTGTAAGCGCTTTTGCACTGTGTCTAGGTGATTTCCAACGATGTATGGAAGCTTCACGAGGTCGGGACCAAGCGAAATTGAATATGCAATTCCAGTATCGCGTGCCACCTTTTCACCTGGAATTGGTGATTGTGCGCCAATTAATCCCTTATCGGCGCCGTTGCTCTTTGCTGCAGGAGTTTCAATCAAGGTCAATCCCAAATCTGCAACAAGTTTTTGTGCATCTTCAAGTTTGAGTCCAACAATTGTTGGAACTTCGCGCTGTGCTGGCCCAACTGAAACCAGCAAGTCAATTGCCGTTCCCTTCAATAGTTGGTCACCTGGATTCAATCCCGGTTGCTCTGGAACGTTCCAACCAATCACAATTCCGGCAGGAATATCTTCGCTTGCGGTATCACGCGGTGTAACAGCAAGACCAAGTGCAGTGAGCTGATCGATAGCCGACTGTGCATCTGCTCCAGAAACATCAGGCAATGTTGCAAACGTTGGCCCTTCCGAGACCACGATGGTCAATGTTTGACCTTCCTTCAACTTTGATCCTTCTGCAGGTTCAGTTCGAACAACAGAGCCTGCAGGAATGTCATCGTTTCGTTCTGAAGTTACGACAATTGTCCATCCATTGGACGCAATCAAATTGCGAGCTTCGCCTTCAATGATTCCTGCAAGCGGCGGAATGGTGTGCGCCTGTTTCACGACAACACGGAAACCAACAACACCAGCGACCAACAAAGCAATGACAGCACCAATTACCCATAGGCGCTTGTGCCGGCGCACTTCACCTTCGGACGCAACAACTATTGGCTCTTCCTTTGTTCCGTCCTTAATTTTCAACATTGATCCAGATGCATCTACAGCAGCTGCAATCGGAATGGTTACGTCTTGTGTTTCGTCAACCTTTGGACGTGCAATTTCACCCGTGTGTTCAGCTTCTTTTTGCTCAATGAGCTGTGCAAATGAACTTGCTGCAAGCGGTTCAATTGGGGTTGGAAGCGGCATTTTTTCTGCAATTCCTGCTAACGCTTTTCCAAAATCGAGCGCCGTATATCGCTCTGTTGAATCTGGCCTACCAGCGCGCTCGAGTGGAGCTGCAATTGGTCCGAGGTCTGCAGAAACAGGAAGTAGTTTTCCAACGCGATTCGACAGCGTGATTGCAGCCGTGTCGCCACTGAATGGCAACGTGCCCGTAATCGACTCGAGCAATGTTGTTGCAAGCGAGTACACATCGCTTTGCGCACTTGGCTGCTCACCCGCTGCAATTTCTGGTGCCGCATAATTTGCTTGCTCGACGCTCATTTTTTCAGCATTGACCATGCGCTTCAGTCCAAGACCTGCAAGACGCACACGACCGTCATCACCAATGAAAATGTTTGCCGGACGCACATCTCCGTGTACCCAACCTTTGCCATGAATGAAATGGAGTGCGCGACAGACGTCGAGGCCGGCAACAAGTGCCTGCGACGGCGTTAAACGGCGACCGCGGTCCAAAATCTGGCGCAAGGTTCCACCGCTGTAGCTTTCCAAAACCGTGAATACATACAGCGTTCCAGCAATGGTTTCGGTGCCCCAGTCCTCTATCGAAGCAAGCGAAGCATGAGACATTCCAGCGAGCATTTGGGTCTGGCGCTTAAACACTTCAACCCCGTCGGTAGCCGTCAATACTCCCGATTCAAGGTCGACAAGCGATTCTGCGGTGGACAGTCGCAAGACCAATTTTTTGCGTGAACGGATATCGGTCGCGTCAAATACGTCCGAGTTCCCAGATCCTCCGCCAAGCGGTGCATCTATGCGGTATCGGTGCGCAAGGACTGCGCCAATCATCGAATCTGTACCAGCCATGTGTGAACTAAATCTAGTCGTTTTACGGTCTGCACGAATAACGGACATCCCTAGAAATAAGCGAGAATAGAGGTCATGAAGCTTGACCCAAAACTTTTGTTGGCCAGTGTGGGGCTTTCAGCAGGCATCGTTCTTTTTGGTATGGGTCTAAACACAGGGCTTACGGGTCGTGATGCTACGAATTTGCCAGATGCAATTGAAAATATTTCTCCAGGTCAAGGCGAACGAGTTCTTCGTCAATCACAAATCATCGTTGACTTCATCGATGGTTATGAAGCAACGTTGTTTATTGATGGAATAGAACTTCCTACTACTCGTCTCGACGAATTAGTTACAAATGGGTCGGTTCCAGCGCCTGGTGCTCAAATTGATTTACCCCCAACAGCAATTTATGACCCGGGCAACTTCACCATTAGTTACTTGCCACAAGCAGGCGCACCTATTGAAGAATTAAAGCAAGGAGAGCACACGGGCAAGGTTAAGTTTTGGCTTACTAATCAGTCCGACAAAAAAGTTCGCGTATACACCTGGAAGTTTTATACCGACTAGTTAACGAGAGCGCGATATTCGCTAGCGGTTAACAGACCTTCTAGCGTTTCTTCGTACGACATTTGCACTTCGTACAACCAACCCGACCCATATGGGTCTGTATTCACTAGGCCCGGTTCAGTTGCGAGTGACTCGTTTACAAGAACCACACTGCCGCTTACAGGTGAATAGATATCGCTAACGCTTTTGCTGCTTTCAACTTCAACCGCACTCGCACCAGACTGCACTGACTGACCGACTTTCGGAAGTTGCACATGCACAATGTTGCCTAGGGCGTCTTGAGCAAGATCGGTAATGCCAATTCGAGCTGACTCACCATCAATCAGCACCCACTCGTGTTGTCGGGTATAGCGCAATTCATCAGGAATGTTCACATACTTAACTTAGCCAAATGCGCGAACTCCACGCACCTTAAACGTGCGATACGGGGCTTGCTTGTTCGCCGACAACGTTTGCACTCGGTCGAACTGCTGACCGTCGTTGAAATACTGCGTCCAAGCTTCCGTTCCGTTGTAGTCAGACGATGTCCAGTAATAACCAATATCAAAACCACCAACTGGTGTTGGTTCACGATTCATTCGATTTTGTGCAAGTACTCGCCAAGCAAGGTTCAGTTCGCTCGATGACGGCAAAAACCAATCGGTCAGTCCATTGCATGCTTGCGATCGCACTAATGCCGCAGCATGATTCCTTGTTGCACCATATTTCTGAACAATGAGATCGGTATTTGCTTTGCCCATTCCAATTGCTTTTGCACGAACTCGATCAATCTGCAATGCATACAAACCTTGCACACCTCCTTCTGGCTTGAATGGCACGCCAGAAATCTCGCAGCTTGCAGGAGCAGCTTCTAAGTATCTTCCCCACGGTTGCGTTGAACCCGCGTCGTAAAACACCACTCCTCCGCCAGGACCAATATCGCCAACCGCACAATTCACGCCAGCAGAACACTGCGCATTCAGTCGAACTGAAGTAACCACTACAGGTGTTGGCGGTGTTCCTGAATTTTGTGGGAATGCTCGAACTGCAACAACGCCAAATTTTTGCGATGCAAATGAACCTTGGTGATATGGACTTTTGGCGAGATCTTTGTTACCACTCAGCCCACTAATAATCCCGTTTGCATCGGTGAACTTCGTTCCGTCTTGAAACTGCTGATACCACGCAAATGTTGCACTTTGTTCCGATGAAGACCAAACGACTCCTCGATAAAAACGACCGGATCCACCCAGCTTTAGGTAGTTGTACAACGCATCAAGTTCGTCGGCAGAGGGAATGCTCCAACCAGCTCGGATTTTTCCGGCAATGCTTGCTGCCCCAAATTTTGCCTGCATTAATTGCGTATTCATTGCGCCCATGCCAATTTGCATCGAACGCAACCGCAGCATGGTCGCAGATAGTCCATCTTGACCATCTACATACAGCGATTCGCGCGGACCCCAATTCGACCCAAACGCCTTTGGCTCCATTCGTGCTTCAAGAAAACGG
The DNA here is from genome assembly GCA_023263695.1 of Ilumatobacteraceae bacterium. Lineage (GTDB taxonomy): Bacteria > Actinomycetota > Acidimicrobiia > Acidimicrobiales > Ilumatobacteraceae > UBA3006. Next base: position 7,457 of record JALQUZ010000023.1, on the reverse strand, counting down.
CCCCACCATTGCGTTGAGCCGGCATCGTAAAACACCACGCCACCGCCTGGACCGATCATGCCAATGGCACAACCTTCGCCGGTTTCCTTGCAGGTTGTCGCGGCCTGTGCAGGCTGAGCGATTCCAATTAATCCAGCAATGATCAAAATAATCACAACTACTAATCGACGCATCATCTCATCAACTTCAGACTTATCTGAGTACGAAGACCACCAAGTGGGCTTACAGACATGGACAATGTTCCCTCATGTCGTTGCACGATTGACGAAAGAATAGACATTCCCAGACCGAAGCCCCCACCCGATTTTGAATGTGCACGGTCAAAGCGCTGAAAACCCTCTTTAGTGCGTGCATACAGTTCGGCACTCAATCCGGGACCGGCATCATCAAACACCAAGATTGCCTGTCCGTCAATTTTAGAAACAACAATGTCGACCTCAGCATCTCCGGGGGTATGACGCGAAATGTTGGAGAGTACATTCGAGATCATTCGAGATAGTTGCTCGCTGTTTCCAGTGACTATCACATTGCTTGCAATTGTTGACTTCACAATTCTGTTTTTATGTTGCTCTGAAAAATCCCGCACATGATTTGCAGCTAGCAATGAAAGGTCTACAGACTCCGTCATTTCTTGCTGAACTTCGCCTAATTCAGCAAGAAGCAAAAGGTCATTGATCGTTTGGGACATTCTCTGCGATTCACCAACAAGTCTGTTCATCGCACGTTCGCGTTGTTCTTCTGAAAGTTCCTGCCCACTATTAAGAATTTCGATATAGCCGCGAATCACTGTTAACGGCGTTCGCAACTCATGTGATGCATCGCCGAGAAATTCTCGCATTAATGCTTCAGACTTTGCCCTCGTCTCCACCGCAGACCTTAACGAATTCACCATGGCATGCAGAGATGTCGAAAGTTGACGAATTTCACTTGACCCAACAGCGGGTGCAATTTCTTGATCTAAATCACCTTCTGCAATGCGTTGTGCATCATGTGTTACACGGGCAATTGGCAGAAGTGCACGACGAATTAACCAATACACAAGGACAACCATGAATAGAGCAATCAACAATGAAAGCTGAATACTTCGCATTAGTGACTTGCCAAATTGATTATTAATACTCGTCAATGAAGTGCCAACTACCAGCCATTCGCCGTTACCCGTGGAATACGCCTCAATTCGTAGTTTCACTTCCCCAGACTTTGTGATTGGATCTTCAGCAGCCCTGGTGACTTCAGCAATGCTGAGTATCGGAAGCTTTATGGTTTCTGGCCCATCGCGAGATTCCACCAATACCACTGGTTCGCTGTCGTCAAAGAAGAGCATCGCACTAATAGGGACCGGACTTGAATCTGCGATTGCAAGCACTGCCGAAACATCTTGTGCTGGATCATTTTTCACGCTTGAGATTGCGTCTCTGAGCACGCCGTCCAAAGTGTCAATGGCTTCCTGGCGAGCAATAAGGGCGCTCGAGCCTCCAATTACTCCTCCACCTAAAACAAATACCGCACCAACTACTAGCGCCAGCCGAGATCGCAACTTCACGCGTTGTCTACCAATTTGAAACCAATACCACGGACGGTCACGAGCATGTTGTCAATTTCTGGAGACATTTTCTTTCGCAAATAGGAAATGAACGTTTCGACGACCGTTGTACTGGAATCAAAATCAATTCCCCACACAGCATCTAATAATTGTTGCTTTGTCAGCACTCTGTTTTTATTTTCCATCAGATACTCAAGTAATCGGAATTCAGTAGGAGATAGATCAATGACATTTCCCGCACAAACGACTTCGTGTCGTGCAACACTGAGCGATATCGTCCCACACATCAACGCCGAATCACTCTCGCCGTTTACGCGACGTAAGACTGCCGCAACGCGAAGCAACAACTCTTCCAAGCCAAATGGCTTCTTCACATAGTCATCTGCTCCAAGCTTCAGGCCTGTTACAGCGTCTTCGCGTTCATGCCGAGCGGTCAGCAATATCGCAGGCGTCGAAATACTGAGTGAACGCATTTTTCGCAATACTTCGAACCCATCTAATTTCGGCATATTTACATCCAAAATGACGAGGTCGGGCCTGTCGCTTCGAACTCGATCAAGCGCCATTTGCCCATCCTTGGCCCGCATGGTCAAGTATCCAGCCAGGTGTAAAGCGTCCTCAATGGTGTCGCAAACGGCCTCATCGTCATCGGCCACCAAAATCCGTTGAGCTGCCATAAATCAAAACTACAACTCTGGCCAACTTCGCACATCCCTCCTTCCCAATTCACAGGATTTCCACAATTTCATTGTTTATGGTGATGAACAAGAAAGCCCCCAACAAAGGAGTCAACATGAAGCAGTTCGCAAAGAAAACACTCGTGGTCACAACGATCGCTCTCGTCATGTCAAGTGGGGCAACTGCCGCACTTGCCGACGACGCCTCGTCACCAACTACAACTGTTCCATCGTCATCAGCCCCAAAAACAAATTCTGCTGAGCGCGGCGCGTATCGAATTGCATTGCAGACATACAACAAGTCAAAAGTCGCTATCGAAAAAGCTTTCGCAGAAGCAATGCGCACAGCGAACGCGACTCGTCGAACTGCGCGAGAAACAGCAACTACCGATGCTGCAAAGAAAGCAGCACGAGAAGAGTTTTCTGCAGCAATAACCGCAGCACAATCGGCACGAACCACGGCACTTGCCGCGCTTGGCAATCCTCCGGTCAAGCCAGTAAAGACTGGAGAAAGTAACAACTAGTTTCCTCTGACAACTAAAAGCCCGTCTCCAAATCGTTGGGGGCGGGCTTTTTTGTTTTTATACAGCTGGTAGCGAAAGCGTGAAATTGGAACCAATGCCCACTTCGGACGTCACGCTGACATCACCGCCGTGTAACAGCGCAATATGTCGCACAATTGCAAGTCCAAGTCCAGTTCCGCCAGTTCCACGACTGCGTGCATCATCTACGCGGTAGAAACGCTCGAATACTCTTCCCAAATGTTCTGGCGCAATACCAGGTCCATTGTCAGAAACTGAAATAAGCATGCGGCCATCTTCACGACGAACTTCAACTTTTACAATTGACCCTTGGTCGCTGTACTTCACCGCATTGTCAATCAGGTTTCCAACCGCAGACACCAGTTGAGCTCGATCGCCAATTACCGACATATCAGGATTGTCTTCGACAACGATCATGACCGATTTTGCGAGTGCAGCACTGCGAATGCGGCCTACTGCCTCGTCAATTACACGCGCAGTATGTATGGACTCTCGCTTCGAAAGGCCATCGAATTCAATTCGAGCTAAATCAAGTAGGTCGTTTACCGTCTCATTCAATCGAGTGACTTCATTCAAAATGATTTCTGCCAGTCGCGCAGATTCAGACTCGCCCATTTCTGCAATGAGGTTTTCTGCCATCAGCGAAATTGCGCCAATTGGGGTGCGCAATTCGTGACTGATGTTGGCAACGAAATCGGTACGTACACGGTCGATCATCAAACGCTGCGTGATGTCTTCGACAATTGCTGCTGCACCACCGTCGGCGAGCGTTACTGTGGCAATTTCAACAGTGCGTATTACTTGGTCACCAAATTCGAGCTCTGTTTGACCAATTGTGCCGATCAAAGCTTCTCTCAACAGTCCTTCGAGTCTCTCAACAAACAATAGGTGATCGTCTGATTGCGGTGTAAACAGACTGTCGGCAGCACTGTTACTCCACATATTTGATCCATCGCTCGACATCACGATTACACCAAGTGGCAGCGCATCCATGGTCGCGCTAATTCGCGAGAGAGTGAGAAATTCCTCTTCCGAAAGCTGGTGCAGGGGTGTTTCTGGCTCGGTGTCTTTGCGTTTCAGCCATGCCATACAACCCTCGTTTCTTTCAGGAATGAAAACTACCAGCCGCTTGTGTGCCATTTCCCCTCATCAAAGAGGCGTACGGTTGTCTCATGACGAATACCACTCCACACTCACCGCTCACCTGCGAGGCCTGCCGCATTATCGACAAGACCGATGGAATTGAGGACGGCAAGCTGTTTAGCCTCGCGCACTGGAAAGTAACCAACGAACGTGCTCGTTGGCAGCATGCGCGTGAGGTGCAAGACAAGGTCTCCGATCGCGTAACGGGCTTTGCCGGGTCATTGAACTTTGTCTACCTCCACACACTGTGGTTCGTTATTTGGATCGGGCTCAACGTTGGAATTGTTGGTGCTGGGTTGAAATTTGATGAATACCCATTTGGTTTACTCACCATGATTGTGAGTCTTGAGGCAATATTTCTTTCCACATTTGTGATGGTGAGTCAAAATCGTCAAGCCGCACGAGCCAACATTCGTTCGCAGGTTGATTTTGAATCAAACTTGCAGTCACTCATTTGGTTAGTTCACCTGGCGCAACAATCAAACGTAGATATTGCTCATGTAGACAAACTGTGTGCGGAGGCAATAGCCGAATCCCGCAAAATGGACTAAGCGATTTAGCACACCGCGCACCCATTGAGTACCTTGACGGCATGACGAATCGCGACAACCTGCATGCCAAGGTGCGCGCCATTCTGGAAAAAGCCAATCACCCAAACACACCGCAGGCTGAAGCCGAAACTGCATTGGCACTCGCCTTTCGGTTAATGCAGAAATACGACATTGACGAAAGCTCAGTTAGCAGGCGCACGTTCGACAACGAAACGGTGAAATCGAAAACCTTTGTCATAACCGGTCAATATCGAGTGCGGCGCGGAACGCTGTTGTGGAACATCGCTAATGCAGTTTCCTGTCATTCATACCGCGACATGATGGAGCCGAATCCAACACAAGTCATCATGGTTGCCTTCGGTACTGAAAACGATCTCTTCTCGCTTGAAGCGTTGTACACCGCTGCCGACCTTCTTGCGGCGCGATCCATTCCTCCTGGTGACCGCCGATTCAAAACCTCATGGTGGCGCGGATACTGCGAAGCCATTGGCGCAAAGCTTGCAAAAGAGCATCAAACCATTGTCAAAGAGTCGCCTGGTGTTGGGCTGGTTCTTGTTGAACGTGCAGAACGTGCAAGGCGTGTAATGGTGCAGACCACCCCACATCTACACAGCAGTACCAGCAACTACCGCAGTGACCGCGAAGCCTTTGGTGCTGGTCACCGCGCTGGTCAGCAATTTTCTAGCGGTCGCAATAGCTTCGGTAATTCCAGTCGACAATTGGGTACAGGCAGTAATGGCTAGTTCCGAGGCATTGCGTGTGTACACGGCTGAAGATGCGCTCGAGAAAAGTTCTCCAACGCGAGCCCTCAGTATGGATGACGCAACGGAATGGATCACCACCATTGCCGAAAACGAAGACTTAGACCCACCTGCGCTGGTGCGTCAGAAAATGTCGAGTGACTTACTTGGTTTGGCGTTTAGCGATGAATGGTGCATTGCAGTGCGCAAGGCAAAGCCAACACAACTGTTGTTACTACACGAACTGGCCCATTTGGCATGTGCCAACAAAGGCCATGGCGCAGAGTTTCAGCAACAGCTTGTGGAGTACGTGCGAAAATATGTATCGATTACGCATGCGGCCGAATTGGCTCAGCTCCTTAAATAGAGCCGGTGTCAAGCAGTTTCTGAAATGCATCGGCCTGAATCATGGGAATACCCAATTCGGTGGCCTTTGTAACTTTTGAAGCACCTGGGTCTTCGCCTACCACTACGCAATACGTTTTCGCGCTAACCGAACCTGGGGATTTTCCACCGCGGTCTTTAATTGCAGCTTCGGCTTCTTCGCGCGTAAACCCTTCCACGCTTCCCGTTACCACGATTGCCTTGCCAACAAGATTCTGTGGCAAGTCGCTGGTAACCACATTGCCGAACTCCACACCACCTTTTCGTAGCTTCTCAATAATTGCTTTATTCGATTTTTGCTTGAACCACGTTGCAATTGATTGCGCAATTACTCCACCAACACCGTCAATGTTGCTGAGTTCTTCTTCTGTGGCTTTCATAATCCGATCAAGCGAACCAAAGGTTTTCGCAAGCGATTCGGAAGCCGCTGGCCCCAAATGCTTAATGCCCAAAGCAGTCAACAGTTTTGGAAGTGGTTTTGACTTCGATTTGTTGATTCCCGCAAGCAAATTGGTGGCACTCAATTCGCCGAAACCTTCAATTTGTAAGAGCTGCTCTTGGTTCAACGAATACAGGTCACCAACATCACTGACCAGTCCAAGATCAGAAAGCGCGAACACGGTTTTTTCACCCAAACCCTCAATGTCCATTCCCCCACGCGACGCGAAGTAAATAATGCGCTGATCGCGTTGGAACGGACACGACGGTTCAACACAGCGCGTGTCGGACTCGCCTTCAATTTGCACCAATGTGGACTTCACATCACACGGGCATGTTTCGGGAAATTTCCATGGCTTCGAATTCTTCGGGCGTTTTTCCAGTACTGGGCCAACCACTTCGGGAATGACGTCGCCCGCTTTGCGCACCACCACAGTGTCACCAGGGCGCACATCTTTCAATGCAACTTGTTCACGATTGTGCAAGGTGGCCATACCCACCGTTGAACCGGCAACTACTACTGGCTGCAGTACAGCAAACGGCGTTACTCTGCCCGTTCTGCCAACTGACACCTGAATGTCATTCAAAATGGTGTTTCGTTCTTCCGGCGCAAACTTGTAGGCAATTGCCCAGCGCGGTGCACGCGAAGTAAACCCAAGTTGTTCGCGTTGCGCAAGGCTGTCAAGCTTCACAACTGCCCCATCAATTTCGTAATCCAAGTCGTGACGATGCGCTTCCCAGTGATCGCAGAATGACTTCACTTCACTCATGCTGTTCACCAACTTGCGTTCAGGGTTAGTTGGCAAACCGAGTTGCTTCAGATAATTCAGCGTTTCGTGATGGCTGGTTAATTCGGGAACACCCTGTGTTTCTCCAAGTTGGTATGCCCAAAAAGCCAAGTTGCGTGTGCGAGTTATTGCTGGGTCTTTCTGACGCAAACTTCCAGCGCCTGCGTTGCGTGGGTTTGCAGGAACAGACTCTGGTTTCTTTCCTTGCTTCAGGCGTTGTTCGTTGTCGCGCTCTTTGTCGGCTTTGAATTGTTCGAAGGCGGCAATTGGCATGTACACCTCACCACGTACTTCCAACACTTCAGGAATATTTCCACCTTTAGGTGCTGTTAATGCATGAGGAATGACGTTGATGGTCTTGATGTTTTCGGTTACGTCTTCGCCAATTTTTCCATCACCTCGTGTAGCGGCCTGAACCAACACTCCGTTTTCGTAACGAATACTGATTGCAAGACCATCAATCTTCAATTCACAGATGAACTGCATGTCTGCGTTGTCGAGGCCCTTCACCATTCGTTCGCCCCAGGCCAGTAATTCATCTGGACCCATGGCATTATCGAGGCTGGTCATTGGCGCGCGGTGTGCAACTGGCGCAAATGTGGTGATTGCCGGTGCGCCAACTTGCAGTGTTGGTGAATCAAGCGTGACAAG